>JASHSL010000477.1 GCA_030040855.1 Terriglobales bacterium | reverse complement strand
ACGGCTTAAGGGAACTCTTCCATTTGAGTACCCGGTGGGGTTTGTGAACGGGGGCCGTTCGCTGCTGCTCGGCAGCATGGCCGGCACCGGAAGCGACGTTATCTTGATGGATCTCGCCACTGGTCATCGCGAACTCTGGAAGCACTTGCCTACCCGAACTTATGGCAGCGGTGGACTTCTGGCGGTCACGCCCGATCTCAAGTACTACGCTTACGGCGTGCCGCATTATTCTACGGATCTCTACCTCGTTGAGAATCTGCGCTGATCCAGCACCCTCTCACATCACCTAGCATTCTGCGGATTACGGGCAAACCGGAAGTTGAAACAGTGTGCCGTCCGCTAGCAAGCCTCCGCCGAAAATGGCGTTGTACTCGCTAACAGAGCGCCCCATCAAAGCTCTTCCCACTTCCGCAGAATGGCACGAGTTTTGGAGAATCTGGCATGTTGGGCATCGACAGGAGGCCTGGGCGTGGGGTTGGCGGGACGCGAACTTTGCCGCAAATCGCGGTGCACTCTTACCTGCAAATGGGGTCGCTTGGCGCAAATGAGAGCGCCCTAAATCATTCCAAAGATGTGAAAAACGGTGTGTACGACCAGGGCAGATTGAATTAGCAAACCGCCGCCTTCAGCCACTCGGCCACCTCTCCGGCGTTGGTTTTCAATAGCGTACCACAACTGCTTAACCCAGCTGCTGAATGAACTCCACCGGATGCGGTCGGGCCGGAATGATTGACGTACCCGAGGTAGCACTCGCGCAAGACATAGTCGTCCACGCCCTGCTGGAGCTTGTATCCCAGGCCGGTCGCGATTTGCTCGATGGCCTTCGCGATCTCTGGGCGTCCTGAGATGCCGGCCGAACGAGGCTAGAGGGCTGGGGGCTAGCTATAGCTAGGGAGAAGAAGCTGGGAGTATATGCCAGCCACCAGCTACGAAGCCTTGGCGGCGATCTCAAAGGGGTAGTGACGCTGCTTGTGCTGAACCGAGATCCACTTCAACGTGGTGAATTCCTCGAGTGCCCATTTCCCGTTCAAGCGTCCCACTCCGGAGGCTTTCTCGCCACCAAAAGCAATCAGCGGATCGTCATTGATCGTGCTGTCGTTGACGTGGACCATGCCCGAATCAATTTGCTTCGCCAGTTCCGCGCCATATTCTGCATCCCGAGTGTGGATGGCTCCGCTCAATCCGTAGGGACTGTCGTTGGCAATGCGGATCGCTTCCTCAGGTGTGTCAAATGGGATAAGGCACACCGCCGGACCGAATAGTTCGTTTTGCGCGATCCACATGTTGGGGCGAACATCGGCAAAAACCGTTGGGGTCGCGAGATTGCCCTCAACCTTGCCCCGCAGCACGACTTTTGCGCCCTCGTCGATTCCTCGTTGCACTTGCTTCATAAACGTTTCGGTCTGGCGCTGATTGATCAGTGGGCCAAGTTCGGTGTCGGGGCTTTTCGGATCGCCCGCTTTGAGCTTCGCCACCCGGTCGACGAACCTGTCCAAGAACTTGTGATAGACACCGCGCTGCACGAGAATGCGATTCGAGCACATACAGACTTGGCCCTGGTGAGCAAAGCGGCTGAACACGGCGGCATTTACGGCCAAGTCCAGATCCGCGTCGTTCAGAATCATCATGGCGCTGTTGCCGCCAAGTTCGAGGATGGCCTTTTTCAGAGTTCGGCCCGCGACCTCACCAATGTGCCGTCCCACCACTTCCGAGCCGGTGAACGAAATGATGCGTGGAATGGGGTGTTCAAGAAACGCATCCCCAATCTCGGCGAGGTCGGCAACGATCACGTTCAGCAATCCCTTGGGAATTCCGGCTTCTTCGAAAATCTTGGCAACCACCGTTCCCCCGGTAATGGGCGTATCGTCGTGCGGCTTCAACACAACTCCATTGCCCGCTGCTAAGGCCGGCGCTACCGATCTCATGCTCAAGTTGAAGGGAAAGTTAAACGGGCTGATCACCCCCACAACTCCGGCGGGAACCCGGTAAAGCCGATTTTCCTTACCATCCACCGTCGAAGGCAGAATCTCTCCGGTCATCCGCAGAGGGTAGGTGGATGCTTCCTTCAGGAAGGTTTTCGCCAGGTAGATCTCGATCATGGCCTTGAGTCGCGTGCCGCCCAACTCGTTGATGATGATGTCCGCGAGGTCACCTTCATTTTCTTCGACCCAGCGGATAGCTCTCTCGAGAATGGCTTGTTTCTCGAACGGATTCACCTCCGCCCAGATCCTCTGTGCCGCAGCGGCCGAACGGTAGGCCTCGTCAAGGTCGGCAAGGCTGGCCAGCTTGAATTGAGCGACGATCTCTCCGTTGAATGGATTGCGGTCGGAGAGCACCTTCCGGCTCCTGCCATCTCGCCATTGGCCACCGATGAATTGCTGATTCAGCTTGGCAAGTTGGTTCATGGGTCACCCTGAGCGTCGGTTGAAGGTCAACGGCCTAACAGCGTAACACTAACGGTTGGGGATTGCGAACGGCGCCCAACCCTGGTAGGCCTGGTTCGTAGGCCGCAAGCGGTCGGTCGGCCATCGTGTTGTGTACAATCGGTGAGCATCTCGAAACCAACGATGAATCCTGCCGAGCGAGAGTACGAGCGTCCTGCCTGGGAGAAAGTTGCGGCCAGCGCGCGCTTCAAGGATCTGTTAGAAATCAAGAGGCGTTTCATCGTTCGAGCCTTCCTGGTTTTTTCCTTTATTACTTTTGCCTCCTCTTGCTGACGGCGCACGCGCCGAAACTAATTGCCATGCGGTCCGCCGGAAGCGTGACGCTCGGCTATTTGTTTGCGCTTTCGCAATTTGTCGTGGGCGACGATTGCCTGGTTTTATCTGGAGGCGGCGAGCAGATTTGACGGGGTTGCGCGTGATCTCCTGGCTGACAGTGTTAAGCCGTAGGGAGGCGAGCGAGTGTCGATCTCCCTGGCGATTTTTCTTATTTTCGTTCTAACCACTCTGGGCATCACCTACTGGGCTTCGAGACGCTCGCGCGGCGCGAGAGCCTACTTCGTCGCGTGGCGTACGATCACGGCCTGGCAAAACGGCTTCTCCGTGGCCCGGCGATTTCATGAGTGCAGCCTCGTTCCTGGGAGTGGTGGGCCTGATCGCCGTGCTGGGTCTCGATGGATTCCTCTATGCCATCGGCGGCTTCGTCGCCTTTGTCACCATTTTGCTGCTGGTCGCAGAACCGTTGCGCTACTCGGGAAACCACACCCTAGGCGATGTGCTCGCTTACCGTCTCCGGCAGCGGCCGGTGCGGGCCATGGCGGCGATGACTACGCTGGCCACGATCCTTTTTGCGTGATCGCCCAGATGGTGGGTGCGGGCATACTGGTCCGATTGCCTTTAGCCGATTCCGGCATCAGCTACAACGTAGCCGTCGCGGGGAGTGGGCGGAAGTGAGCTAAATCCCCAGCTCAACGATAGTTGGGCGGATTCACCGACTGATCCATCCCCATGCACTTTTGTCCGCCCTTGGCCACATGCACGCTGATCAGTCTGGGTTGGGGTGAGCGAAAGGCCTCTCGGAGCGCAGGCTCCAAATCCTCGGGACGGTCCACGGCCTGAGCCGCCATGCCATACCCTTGCGCGATTTGCACCATGTCGATGCCGGGAATATCCATGCCGTGAACCTTGCGGCCCACGTTGGTGAAATCCGAGAATCCTTTCAGCGCAGAGTAATCGAAGTTCTGCAACACGATGACGACGATCGGCGCTTTCTGCTGCACCGCGCTCCACAAGGCCTGCACCGAATATTGCATCGAGCCGTCGCCGATCGTACACACCACCCGCCGCTTGGGGTGCGCCATCTGCAGTCCGACCGCGGCCGGAAGTCCGAAGCCGAGCACCCCGTTTGGGACGGAGTAGAACGAACCCGGGACCTCCGATAGGAGATAGCGATCCAGGTCCCCTTTCGCAGACGGGCATTCTTCGGCGATCACCGCATCGCGCGGCATCACGCGGTTTAGCACACTGAACACATATGCCGGCGGGATAGGGTGCTCCGGCTTCGGAGCTGACGTTCGGAGGGGCGGTGGGGAGGCAGTCTTCCTTCCCTGTCGAGAGTGGTGGCGAAGGTATGCGGCGGCCACTTTGAGATTTCCAACGATGCTGTGTCCCGCCAAGGCAGCGGCGGCCTGCTCCGGCGAGTTTGTGACTTGGAAGAGTTTGCTGCCGGGCGAGATCGGAACCCCGGGCACGTAGGCATAGTAGAGAAAGATCGCGGCGCCGAGCACGACGATCGTGTCATGGCCCGCTAATTGATCCGCTAAAGGCTGCTGCGCAGGCAACAATCCGCCGCGGAACAGACGATGCGACCGTGGAAAGGTCCAGCGCGGGGCAATCGGCTGCTCATATACCTCTGCCTCGAGGTGTTCCGCCAGTTCGACGGCTTCCTGCCAGGCATCGTCCTCTTCAATTTGCGCACCAACCACCAGCGCCGGATTGCGGCTGGCATCGAGAGCCTGCACCACCTTGTCCAAAGCGGTTGGATCGGGCAGGACCGTCTGGGTCACGCAGCGCGCCGCTGCCGGATCACACTCGTGGGTCCAGTCGTCCATGGGAATGGACAGGAACACCGGCCCTCGGGGCGGCTGCATCGCCAGGTGATAACCGCGAGCGATGGCCGCCGGCACGTCTTCTGCTCGCAGCGGCTCATAGGCCCATTTCACGTAGGGCTTGACTACCTCGACCGCCCGGCTGGCAAGAAACGGCTCGGAGAAAATCTGGCGGCGATCTTGCTGCCCGGTGGTGACCACGAGAGGTGCGTGAATGTAGTCGGCATCGACCAGTGCAGACAGGCCGTTGCCGACGCTGGCGATGGAGTGCAGGTTGACAAACGCAGCCTGGCCGGTTCCGAGGGCATAGCCGAGCGCCATCCCCGCCGCGGAGCGTTCGTGCAAGCCAAGCACGTACTTGAAATCCGGGGGCATGTCGCGCAAGAAAGGCAGTTCGGTCGAACCCGGATTGCCGAAGACGACCGTCATTTGAAGATCGCGCAGCAGCTGGTAGGTGACTTCGCGCACCGTGCTCACCGCGTGGCTCCGCAGTCGATGCCAAGGGGAAAGGCGAAGGAGCTGCAGTCTTTCCGGGACGCGCCGCCGCCCGCGCCCGGCTCTGCACAATCCCGAGCGTAGCCGCTCGTCGTGCGGCGCGAGGGCTTCCCGGCGGATCCGAGCCGGGCAACGCCGGCGGCCGTGCCCCAACCTTCATCGATGAGTTGATTTCCCATTTCGAGGAATGCTATCGTCTCACACCTTCGATTCCAAGGAAACCGGATGGCGCGGAGCGGACTCCCGAGAAGGGGGACGGGGTGAAGATTTGTATTGTCGGTTGTGGCGCGCTCGGCAGCGTGATCGCGGCTCATCTGGCCCGCCTCGGCGAGATCGCTGTTTACGTTTACGATGTGTCCGAGGCGCACATGAGCGCCATCCAGCAGCATGGTTTGCGCATCAGCGGCGCCGCCGACTTCACGGTCAAGGTGAACGCCACGTCGAATCCGCGCGAGATTCCGCGCTGCGATTTTGGCATCTTTGCAACCAAAAGCCTGCACACACGCGCCGCCGCGGAGCAAACCGCGCACGTCTTCGGCGAGTCGGCGCCGGTCTGCTCGGTGCAGAACGGCCTGGGCAATGAGGAAATCATCGCCCAGCATATCCAACTGGTCATTCGCGGAGCGACCACTCTGGCCGCCCATCTGATCGCGCCCGGCCATGCCGGGCTTGAGTTTTACAGCACCTTGTGGATCGGACCTTTTGAACCCTCGGGAACACCCTATAAGCTGGTCGCGCAGCTGGCGGAGATCATGAACTACGCCGGCCTTAAGGTTGTTGCCCTGCACGATGCGCGAGGGGCGCAATGGACCAAGTTGATCTTCAACTCCGCCGTGAATGCCGCGGGTGCGCTGACCCGGCTCCACCATGGCGCAGCCACGCGTTTCGCACCGACGGCTGCCCTCTATGAAGCTTTGCTCGAAGAAGGAGAAGCCGTCGCCAAGGCTTTGGGCATCTCCTTGCATGGCGACCCGCGGAAGATGATCGCGGAAGGCGCACGCCATCCGGGGAAACGAAACGTCAGCATGCTGCAGGATGTTTTGGCCAAGCGGCTGACGGAAGTCGATGCGGTGAATGGCGCCATCGCCGACCGGGGAGAAAAACTCGGCGTTCCCGTACCCCTGAATCGGGCCCTATGGCAACTGGTCAAAGGAATCGAGCACGGTTGGGCTGATCCGTCGTAAACTTTTCTACCGAGAAGCGGAGGCGCTTATGGCGACGCTTGCTACCAAGAACAGTCAGGACGCAGTGGTGCGGGAGTATGCCTTCCCGGATATTCACATCGGCGGTGGGGAAGACGAATCGCCCTGGGTGCCATTTAAGGAGAACGTCTTCATTCGCCATCTGGTGTTTGATGTGCGAAATAACTTCTACGCCAACGTGCTATGGGTGCAAAAGGGAGGCATGTTGGGGCGGCACCGGCATCGGGGGCGTGTTTTCGGCTATACCCTTGAGGGCAGTTGGCGCTATCTGGAATACGACTGGATCGCCCGGGTGGGCAGCTATGTGCAGGAAAGTCCGGGCGCCACTCACACCTTGGTCTCGGATGAGGGCATGAAGACGGTCTTCTGGCTGAATAGCTCGCTTGAATTCTACGACGACAAGGACAACCTGCTCGAGACGCTCGATGTCTTCTGGTTTATCGATCACTATCTGAGGTATTGCCGGGAACACGGCATCAAGATCAACCGACGCCTGTTTGTGTAGACGTCTTCTAGCTGGGCGGCGCCATGGCGCGCCGGCTTTGAATCCTCTTGCCGTCGATCTTCACCCGGAAGAGAACGTACGGTTTCTGCCGCAGATCCCGGCCGTTGTGAAATACGGCCTGCCGCTCCACCTGATTGGCGGTGAAGTAGGGATACCCGTCGGCGGCCAGCGACAACGTGTCCGGCCAGAGAACACGAGGATCATGACCAGCGTCTCAATTTTCCCTTGCGCATTGCGCCGGAGAATGGCGTACCTTTTTGCTGCGGGAAACCCCGAACTCGCGGACCCGGTAGCGTTTTCGCCGAGCCACGCCGAGCTCGGTCCGAGCGGGTGTGCCCTAGGCAACTTCTCGGCGCGCAGAATGATGGATCCGGCGCACAGAGTTCAGGAAGCCCCGCACGACACCGGACTCGTCCTTACGCCACGCTATATAAACCTCAATCTTGGCTTCGGCCTCATTCAACGGCACCGAGATCAGCTCAATGCCGTAGACACTGCGGGTGACAATCGCGCCCGCGCCGATAAACACAGCCTTGCCCGAGGCCACCATAATGGCTCCCGCCTCCTCGTGAGCCTCGACGTGCGTCACCGCGAAATGCGGGGTAAGTCCCAGCCTGCTATACAGACCGAGGACCTTATCGTACAGACCGGTGGAAAACTTGCGGTCGAACATGATCAAGGGTTCGTCGGCGATTTCTTTGAGTCGCAGAGATTTTCGCTTGGCCAGAGGGTGGGATCTAGGCAATACAACGACGAACTCTTCTTCAAAGAGCAATTCGCAATCGAGCATCGCCTGATCGACGGGCGGGCGGAGAAAGCCGACGTCAATCTCACCCTTCCGCAAAAGTTCATTTTGTATGCTCGAAAAAACGTCCTTGCATTCGATGTTCATATTGGGAAAGCGAAGGCAGTGGTCGGCCACCGCCTTGGCCACAACTCCGCCCAAGCCGGAGGCAATGCCGATGCGGATGATGCCCGACTCTCCTTTCTGGGCATGACGGGCGGCTTCGGTGGCACGCCCCGCCTGCACCACCAGTTTTCTGCCTTCCTCGAGAAAGACGCGTCCTGCCTTGGTCAGTTGCACGCGGTGCCGGTCGCGCACAAAAAGGTCGACACCCAGTTCGTCTTCGAGTTGCCGGATTTGTCGGCTCAAAGGTGGTTGTGCAATATGCAGTTGCTGGGCAGCTTTGCTGAAGTTGAGGTGTTCGGCGACGGCAAGGAAATAGCGCACGTGACGGAGTTCCATTGCGGGCCGTATTCTATACCCTGAAGGTATCACCGGGAAATGATTTGGCCTTGGGTGCAGCCGTGCTCAGGAGTTCGATTGCGACTGAAGCGCCCGCAGTTTAAATCGCTGCAGCTTGCCGGTGGCGGTCTTGGGAAGTTCGGGCAAAAAGTGAACCCAGCGCGGCCGCTTATAAGCCCCGATTCGGTTGGCGACCCAATCCTGGAGTTCGCGCACCAGTTGCTCGCTCGGACTGAAATTGGCTTTCACCACCACGTAGGCGACGGGCTTCGCCAGATTCGCCTCATCATCCCGAGCCACGACCGCCGCTTCGAGAACCGCCGGGTGCGCGATGAGTGCACTCTCGACCTCGTTCGGGCTCAGCCAGCGGCCGTTCACCTTAAACAGATCATCCGCCCTTCCCGCATACCAGAAATAGCCGTCGGCATCCTGGTAGTACTTGTCGCCCGTCAAAAACCAGGGACCGGCAAACATTTGCTTGGTTTTCTCGTGCTGGTTCCAGTAGCCCGAGCAAGTGGAATCGGCTTTGATGAGTAGATTCCCGATCTCCCCCGCGGCTACGGGGTTGTTCTGCTCGTCGACAATCCTGGCCTCGAATCCAGGAATAACCTTGCCGCTCGAACCGGGCCTCACCTCTCCCGGGCGATTGGCGATCACCATCTGCAAGGTTTCGGTTGAACCGAGCGAATCCAGAATCTCCACGCCGAAGCGCTGCTTGAAGCGCTCGAAGAGCGTGGCCGGAAGAGCTTCTCCGGCGGAAACTGCATGGCGAACGCTGCTCAGATCAAAGTCCCCGCCGCCTGGGCGGGTGTGCGCCAGCAGGGCCGCGTAGTTGGTAGGCACGGAAAAAAACAACGTTGGACGATAGCGCTCCAGGTCGGCGTAAATGCCGGCGGGAGTCGGGTGGGCAGGAGAAAGAATGGTCGTCGCCCCGCAGAACAGCGGGAAATATCCTGCATTCCCCAATCCGTAGGCAAAGAACAGGCGGGCCACGCTGTAGCAACGGTCGCCCTGATGCATGCCCAGAATATTGTGGGCGTACAACTGGGAAGAAACCACCATGTCGTGATGGAGGTGAATGCATCCTTTGGGGGATCCGGTGCTGCCGGAAGAATACAGCCAGAAGGCAGCGTCGTCTTTGCTGGTGGGCTCGGCTTCAAGATCGGGCGAAGCCGCCTCCGTCAGATCGTGCCAGCGAAGATAGCGGCCGCCCGATGCTCCGACCACCATGATTTCGTGCAGGTATCTCAGCCGCTGCCGCGGGATTTCCTCGAGGAGAGGCAAGGCGGCTTCGCTGGCGATGGCCACGCGGGCGCGGGTGTCGTTGAGGAGAAATTCATACTCGGGCGGTTTCAGCTGCGGGTTCGCCGGCACCGAAACTGCGCCCATCTTCATGGCGCCGAAAAAGCAATACAAGAACTCGGGGCAGTCGG
>JASHSL010000476.1 GCA_030040855.1 Terriglobales bacterium | reverse complement strand
TTGCGAATCTCATGGGCGACCGCGCTCATTAGAATCCGGGTGTTCTTCAATAGATGGTCCAGGCTGAGGTCCTCGCGATTGCGCAGGTCCTCGGAGAGGTCCACAATGATAGCGGCCAAGCGAGGGCCGGAGAGCGTGTTGTAGGTCGAGAACCAGACCCCGGCCAGAAAAACCTCTCCGTCGCTGCGCTGTCCGGTACATTGCAGAGTGGTCCGAAAGGCGCGCGAAGGCTGAGTTTTGAGCACAGTCTGGAGGGCTGGGAGGTAGGAGCCGACCGCCTGCCCGGGCAGGGGAGCCCTGCCCGGAGCGAGCAGCTGATGTGCCGCCTCGTTGGCGAGCAGAACCTTGCCGTCGGCGTCGATGGTGATAATCGCCGCGGGACTGCTTTCGATGAGCGAACGCAGTTGTTCCTCCGCGTCTTGGCGCAGCTTCACCTGGTCTTCGAGCTCTCCCAGGTGCCGGAGGACGATCCGCCGGTTGCGGATCATCTCGGAGATGAACAGGCCGGTGCCTACGAAGCCGGCCGAGCTGAGGACCAGCCGCACCACGGCTTCATTCTCCGGCAGGTTGCTGAAAGCTTCTTGCAGGACGGCGCAAACCAGCGCCACGCCGACGATCTGAGCCCGAGACAGAAATCCGCCCAACATAATGATGGGAAATAAGTACAAAAAGCCCAGCGAGATATAGTGGGTCGCCCACCAGTCGACGACGGCGATCGCGGCAATCGAAAAGCCGGCCAGGAGCAGCATCCGGGTGCGATTGCCGGGCGCATAGATGGACCACAAATCCCTCATAGTCCGCTTTTTCTCATCTTGCGCCTTTCTCCCGACCTGCGGGCAACGATTTTCGTCAAACTAGCCAAAAGATAGCCTCGGATGCCACTCCGCTCCGCGAGATCAGACCCGCGCGACCGATGCCTCGAGGGTCGCCGCCTTGAACCAGGCCCGAACCAACGTGTTCAGGGGACGCAGCCAGTCGAACAGCGCGCCGCAGGTTGTGCGGGTTCGAGCGATGGTCAGGCGGCTTCGGTCCCACCCGGGGATTTTCGAGCGGAATGAGTGCGCAAGGCTGCCGGGTGCTCGATCTTGGCGTTGATCTCCCCTCCAATCAGAAATGCCAGTCCGGCCACGTAGAGCCACACCAAGAGAATCATAACCGCGCCCAGCGATCCATAGGTTTTGCTGTAGGAGTTAAAGAAGTGCAGATAGGCACGAAGCGTGCCCGAAGCAGCTAACCATAAGAGTACTCCAAAGATCGAACCGGGAGTCGTCCAGTGCCAGTGCCGTTCTTCGAGGTTCGGCCCGAAGTAGTAGATGAGGGCGAACGACAAGCCGAGAAAGAACAAGACCGCGATCCACTGGAAGACTTGCGAGACGATGATTCCGGCCGCTCGCAGGCCAAGGTGGGCCGCAAGAAACTCGGAGATATGGCCTCCCGCTAACACGAGCAGCAACGCCGAGACCAGGAGAACGGAAATGGCCACGGTCAGGCCGACGGCCAGGGCGCGATAGCGAAGGAAACTACGCGATTCTCGAACTCCGTAGGCTGCGTTGAGAGTGGAGATCATGGAACTCATGCCGCCGGATGCGAACCACAGCGTGAGCACGAAGCTGAAAGTGAGCTTTCCGCCCCCGGTCGTCTCGACGATCTCACTCACGGTTGTGTGAAGCAATTGAAACGCCGCTGGGGGTAGAAGATCCGAGACATACGACAGAAACCTGTGCAGCAAAGCGGCGCGATGAACCGCAAACAGGCCAAACAGAGACAGCAACAAAATCATGAGGGGGACGAGTGCGAGTATGAAGTTGTAAGCCAGTTCGGCAGCGCGCCCCAGCAGATCGTCTTCGACAATGCCATCGAGGATGATTCTCGTGAGCTGCCTGGCGGTGAGGCCGCCCAATTTCCATATCGATGCGTGCTGCTTGGCACCCAAGCTGGATTTCATTAGGATCCGATTCGGCGCTGGCGGCGCGGCCCAGGCTAGGATTCTCGCACAGGGCTTACCCTGCGATCATGTCGGGCGGGACTGAGCGCGTCGGTTTTGCCCTGAATTCTGCCGGTGAGGACGTGCTACGCTGATCGAAGTGTTTCCCCAGACATGCACGCCGCAGGCAAGGCCGGCTTTCCTGGTGGTGCTCGTCTGCCTGATCTTGGTTTCCTCCTCCCGTGCCTCGAATCCTACCGTCGGTCATGCCGCTAAGGACTGGCAGCTGCATTGGGAGCCTGCGCGCGTGGTCAACGGTTCTCCCATTCTTTTTAAAGTCGTACCTCCAGTTCGGCTGGAATCCCTTGCGGGTACTTGGCTGGACCACGAGGTGTTCTTCTCCTTTGATCCCCACGGCAAGCTTTGGTTTGGAATCGCAGGGGTTAGCCTTGAGACCCCCGCGGGGAAGTTTGCGCTTACCTTGAGAGGGAAGACGACCGCCGGTCAAGAGGTATCGTTCGTCGAGCGGCTTACCGTCGCCAAGGGTAGGTATCGGCAGATTGTCCTCCAGGTTCCGAGGCAGTTTACCGAGCCGACCCCCGAGCAACGCGAGCAGATCCAGCAAGACCAAGCGCTTAAGCGGGAAGCGTTCTCCCGAATCGATCCGAACCGGGAGTGGTCCGGTGGCTTCCTGCCTCCCGTCCGCGCCTCGATCACGGATGTTTTTGGCACGGCCCGGGTGTTCAATGGTGCGACGCAGAGTTTGCATATGGGGCTGGACTATGGAGTTCCGTCCGACACGCCGGTAGTGGCGCTGAACAGTGGCACGGTCCTGTTGGCGCGTCCTCTATTTTTCGAGGGAAATTGCGTGGTGCTCAACCATGGGCAAGGACTGCTTACCCTCTATATGCACCTTTCCAAGATGGAAGTCCAAGAAGGCGATCATGTTCTGCGGGGACAGGAGATCGCGTTGAGTGGGGGTACGGGTCGAGCTACCGGACCTCATCTGCACGTCGCCGTACGCTGGCAGGGAATTTACCTGAATCCGGCTACCCTGCTGAGCCTCGAATTCCCGTAGCGGCGTTTCGCCGTTTTTCCGACTACCAGCGCAACGGCCTTGCGGTCTGGGCTGCCGTCCATGCCGGAGTCAGGGGATCGACCGACAGCGTAGGGGCGTCAGGCAGCGAGGCCGCGACCCCGTCACGGAAAGCTACCGTCTTTCCCGAGATCGCCGCCGCCCGTTCCCCAGGAACCAGGATGCCCACCAGATTGAGGGGATCGGCGGCGGAAACTGTGATGGTCTGTCCTGTGGCGGGCATCTTCCGCGTGGCCCGCAACGACTCGACCGCAACCGGCAAGGCGAACTGTTCCCCTAGGAACCCGTCCACAAAGCGGCCGCCGCGAATCTCGCCGCGATCTTCCAAGCGCCGGAAGCCCATCACCACCTCACGCCATTTGGGAAGGTTGGTCTCGCGGGCGAGCAAGTCCCGGAACACCACGCCGTAACGCTTCAGCAGCATCCAGCAGGTCGCCTCCACCGCGCGGTAGCGATCAGCCTCATGATGGGTGAATAGCAAGGCCCAACGCCCGGAGCTATGCCGGGGGCGAAGGCTACGTCCGCTGCCTTGCCCGGCCCTCCGTTTCCGATCAATCAACGCGCGCAAGTTATCAAAGCCGTCCGCCGTGACCATGCCCGCTGCCACCAGCTCCCACAGCCCGGCTTCCACTTCGGCGTTCAGTTGGCCGGTGCCGCGCACGATGTCGGGAAAAAAGGAGGCTCCACGGTGCGACAGGAAATCGAGAATCTGTCTCGCGGCTTCGCTCAAGCCGCGACTTCCCGCTGGCTCGGAGACGGCAGGATGGGGAATCATCCAGTCGGCTTCCTCGCGCACAAAAAACGTGATGGGAGCAACGCTGGTGGGAATGACCCGCCGCTTGCCGTTGCTAGAATCCCCGAGAGTGGCGGGATGCGGGGAAAGCCTTCCCCAGCCGACGGCGCCGGTCAGACAAAGCTGATCCAGCCACTTGGGATCATAGTTTCGAATGCGCCGGCTGAGCACCTGCCGTTCCCAAGCATTGGCGGGAATTTCAAATCCTTGGAGCTGGCGCAACACCTCGAGCGTGGCCCGCTCGCCCTCGACCTCCGTGCCCGGCGCAAGGTGCTGCCAGCGCAGCAGCCAAACCATAAATTGGGCCGCGGTGACCGGCTCGATCTGCTTGCGCAGGCTGTGCACGGTGAGCCGGTGAATACGCGCCAGCAGCCGACGTTCGCACCATTCCAGGGTTGCGGTGGAGGGGTTTGCGGGCGAACTTGCGCCGGTGAAATTTCCGCGCAGGATCGAGCCGCTGGCTTCCATGCGGAGCAACGCGCCCTCAATTTCCGAGGAGGCTAGGCCCAGCCAGGATCCGAGTTGATCCGCCGTGACCGGCCCCAAATGCGACATCCAGCCCGTGACCAGAGCCAAGAGAACCTCGGCGCGCGACGAAGTTGGACATTCGAAGGCAGGGGCGGAGCTGGTGATCCTGAGGTTGGGGAACAACTGCGCCAGCGTCGGTTGTCGTTCGACAGAAACCCAGTATTGCCGACTTCCGACGGAAGCCACCGCCGCCCGGTTTTCTCGAACCAGTTTCTCAAAGAAGCCATGCCAGGGCGCACGATCTTGTCCGCCACCGCCTCCGGCGTCAGCATCGGCGTGGGCAAAGGCAAGGCTGGAGCCCGGTTCGGCGGACCCGAAGAGGGCGGCTGGGCCCGGGTGGTTCGCCGGCAGAGCAATGAGAGTGTGCAGCACATCGTGCAGTTCGTCCTCATCCCGAACGTCAGGCCAGGCTTCCTGTCGTACCTGGGCGATCGCTCGAGGATCGAGCCTTCCCACCTCTTCCAAAACCGACTCCGGCAGGATCCGCCGCATTTCGACGGCGCGGGCCCTGCGCTCCTCGAGAGGGGCATCATCGAGATAGGCGTAAGGGTTTGCATTCAGAATTTCGTGCGAGAACTGGGAAGGAACCGGAGTATCCACAGCCCGGACACGGATTCGTCCCTCCTCGATGCCACGCAGCACATTCTTCAAACCGCTCAGATCCATCGCCTCGTGAAGCACGTCTTTCATGACTTCCTCGACCAGGGGATGATCGGGAATGACAATGTCGCCGATCACATTCTCTTGGCAAGCAGCCACCTCGGGGAATACCGAAGCCAGCAGATCGTCGGCACGCATGCGCTGAATCTGGGGCGGAATCTTCTTGCCGGCTTGGAAGCGCAGCAACGCCAGAGCTCGATTGGCATCCCAGCGCCAGCGGGTTTGAAAGATCGGCGAGGCCAAGACCGCCTGGGCGAGAAGCGGCTCGACCGTCTCTGCATTGAGGTAGTGAAAGACCTCGGGCAGCGGGAAACTGTGCTGCTCGGCGAGCGCAATGTTCACACCATTGTCGGTGGCCGCCGCCTGCAGTTCGAAGTTAAAACTGCGGCAGAAACGCTTGCGCAGAGCCAATCCCCAGGCCTTATTGATGCGCCCGCCCAGAGGGGCATGAATCACCAGCTGCATGCCCCCGCCTTCGTCGAAGAAGCGCTCCGCGATGAGGGTGTCCTTGGTAGGAACGGCTCCGAGCACAGCCCGGCCCTGGAGGATGTATTCGATCATTTGCTCAGCGGCGGAATCCTCGACTCCACACTCTTGTTTCAACCAAGCGACAGTATCGGCGACTTCCCTTTGGGCGGGTGAGAATCCAACCGGAAAGATATTTGCCAGTCGCTCGCTGATCTCGCGCCGCAGAACCGCCACATGGCCGGAGAGCTCCTCGGTTCGCGCTGGAGCCTCCCCCAGCCAGAAAGGAATGGTGGGAGGCGCGCCGTGCGCGTCTTCCACCAAAACGCGGCCGGACTTTCCTTCCACCCGGCGAATCCGCCACGAGGAATTGCCAAGCAGGACAATGTCGCCGGCATTGCTTTCGACGGCGAAGTCCTCATCGAGTGTCCCCACCACGATTGCTTCGGGCTCGGCGACCATGGTATAGAGAGCCGTTTCCGGGATGGCTCCGCCGCTTGTGATCGCAGCCAACCGGCTCCCGCGTCGGGCTCGCAATCGTCGGTGCACGCGATCGCGATGCAAATACGCGCCGTAGCGCCCCCGGCGGGCCGCGATGCCTTCGGAGAGCATGGCCAGAATCGCCTCGTAGGTCGAACGCGAGAGATTACGGTAGGGGTAAGCGCGCTGGACCAGTTGGAACAGCTCATCCTCATCCCAGCCCCGATCAGCGGTTGGTTCGGGGCCACCCTCCGAAGCGCAGGCGGCCACGATCTGCTGCGCCAAAATATCGAGCGGGGCATCGGGAATCATGATGCGATCAAGGTCCCCCTGACCGATGGCGCGAACCAGAGCGGCGCACTCCTGAAGTTCGTCGCGGGTGGTGGCGAAGAATCGGCCTTTCGGAATGGCGCCTCGCCAGTGACCCGAACGTCCGGTTCGCTGCAATGCGACGCTGATGGCTCGCGGAGAACTGATCTGGACCACAAGATCGACGGTGCCGAGATCAATGCCCAATTCCAGGGATGCGGTGGCCACCAGCACTCGAACTCGGCCGTCTTTCAGGTCTCGCTCCGCCGTCAGCCGCAGCTTGCGCGAAAGACTGCCGTGATGAGCGGCGACATTCGCTTGGCCTAAGCGTTCGGCGAGGCGGTGGGCGACACGCTCGGCCAGCCGGCGCGTATTGACAAAGACCAGCGTGGATCGGTTCTCGCGAACCAGGTTGGCGATGCGGTCATAGATCTCTTCCCACATTTCGTTGGTGGCGATAGGACCAAGCGGACTGGCCGGCACTTCGACAGCGAGGTCCAGCTTTCGCCTATGGCCAACGTTGATGAGGACCGGGAGAGGACGGCCGCTTCCGGCGAGGAAACGGGCAATTTCTTCGATCGGCTTTTGGGTTGCGGACAGTCCGATGCGTACCGGGGCACGATCGGGCCCGGTCGCGATCGCCGCCTGGGGGAGGCCATCGGAGTTCGGGGCGGTCCTGACCGTCCCTCGACACAGCGCTTCGAGTCTTTCGAGCGAGAGCGCCAGATGGGCTCCACGTTTGTCATCCGCCACGGCGTGGATTTCGTCCACAATGACCGTTTCCACATCGCGCAGGATCGCGCGGCTCCTTTCGGCCGTCAGCAAGATATAGAGCGACTCCGGCGTGGTCACCAGAATGTGCGGGGGAGTCTTCAACATGGCACGCCGCTCGTGCATGAGTGTGTCGCCGGTGCGCACTGCGGTGCGGATCTCGGGCATCAGCAGCCCGCGCTCGCCCGCCATCCGGTAGATCTCGCCGAGCGGGACCTCGAGATTCTTCTGAATATCATTGCCGAGCGCCTTCAGCGGGGAGATGTAGAGAACTTGGGTTTGATCGGTGAGATCGCCGGCCAAAGCCTTACGCACCAAGCGGTCAATCGCCGCGAGGAAGGCGGCCAAGGTCTTGCCGGAGCCGGTGGGCGCGGCGATGAGCGTGTTCTTCCCGGCCACGATATGCGGCCAGCCTTGCTCCTGTGGCTCGGTCGGCGTGGCGAATCTACGGACGAACCAATCCGCCACCAGCGGATGCGCCCAAGCCAGAGAGCAGGGAGGGGAAGACATTGGCTTTCATTGTAGCTGTCCGGCCGCACTTTCGCAAAATCTTCGCCTCGAACGAGCCAGGCGATGGCGGTTACCCAGGTCGTGGCGCAGCGTTGTTCGGGACTGCGAGCGTGCGCAAATCGTGGCCGGGGCCGCTCAGAAGGCGGGGTGGCCCGCCAGTCTCCACGACCACATGAGAAAGGAAGTGGAAGTGAGGTCGATCGCGGGCTCGGTGGTGCTAAACGACTGCATGTTGTCGCGGTAAACGGTTACTTGCGAGGGGTCATATTTTCCGTCATTTCCGTTAAAAATCTGGAAAGGATCGGCTCCATTGACCGGGCACAGGATCATCCCCGGCACAATCCCGGATGTCGGATAACTAGCCGGCCCTTCGGTGGAGGCACCCCACAGTATGGGCGTCCCCCCGCTCGTTCCATCCAAGGCTCCCGCCAAATTCGCGACCTGGTGTTGAATGCAATTGGGGAAGATGCTCCCGTCGCCGACAATAAACGACGACCCCCAGGCATTGGCGCCCAGAATGTTTGCCAGCCATCTCTGCGAATAGGTATCGTAGGCCTTCGATCGGGTGAGGTAGTAGGCTTCGCTCGCCATCACCGCCAGTCCGGCACCATGCGAAGTGGTATCACCATTATTCCACTGGTCTCCGTAGCCCCACGCGTCCGTACCTGCCTGAGTAATGGCGTCGTTCACCTGGGCCAGGAGTTGCGCGAGAATTCCCGATTGCGAAACCGCCAGACCAGGCGGATTTCCTGCCATTTCGATTGCTCGATAGAGTTCGAAATGTGCCAGCCCACTGACGTCGTAAAGATTGAGTGTGTCGGTATTGCCGGTGTCATAGACTTCATGAATGTAATTTTTGGCAAATCGCGCTGCTCGCTTCAAGTAGTGCATGGGATCGTGGTGAGGCAGTTCAGATGGTAGATCCCCCCCCGCGGACTGAAGCGCAAAGTAAAGCTCGGTGGCGCCGAGTTCCATATCGTCGTCCCAGACCGTCTCGGGATAACCATCGAAGGGAAGAACCGTCAGCAAGCAATTGCTGCACGATCCAGAATTCACCGAAGGAGCGGGATCTGGAAAAGAAGTGTCCGCCAGGGAAAAAATGTCTTCCGCGTTCTGCAGGCATTGCTTGGCGAGAGGGGGGCGGGTCGTTCGATGGAGCTGATAGCAGAGCGCGAAGTCCGCTGTTAGGCGGCCCGCGAGATTCGGGCTGATCGGCGCGCCTGCCGGACCTAGAGGAAACACCGCGCGGTTGCAAATGTAGTAGGTACTGTATTCATCGCACGGTTGATTGAGAGCCGGGGGACTCGCGCTGGCAGGAAAGAGATTGTGATAAGTCAAAGCAAAGTTGTCGGCCGCCTGGGGCAGCGTCCAGATGTCATACTCGGTGATGAGGCAGTAGGGAGTCGAATAGGTTCCACCGCAGATGCCTGTGGCAGAGGTGGGATTTCCATAGCCGTAGTAGTCCCAATCCTGACTGTTATCGACCTGGTAGTAGAGCGTCTTGCTCCGGTCGTCCCACATTTTCATCAGCCAGCGGAGCCCAAACAACGCTTCCCTTGTGAAGTCCGACGAGGCTGGCGCTCCCGGTCCGCTGTTGCCCGCATAGGAAACAGAGACAGGCGGAGCCGGAGGAGTCAAGGGAGCATTGGCGCCCATCTGATTCGGGAAGTCCCGTATCCCAATCTCCATCAAAGCCAGGGTATAGCTGGTCGTCTCCACGTATTTCATGTAGTCGCCGGCGTCCCACCAACCGCCCTCGGCATCAATGTCCGGGCGGCGCGCATGCACTAGAGGCGGCGTCGGCGGCGGGTTGTCCACGAAGTCGTTGATGTCGAGACGAGGGGTGAGGTAGACGCGGGCATTGGCGTCTTTCAGGTGTCCGGGCGCGTCGCGCAGTGCATTGGGGATGTAGTGCCGCCCGTCCCGTTCGGTTTCATAAAAAAAGAACGTGTTCAACAGCAGGCCAGGATAGAGCACGTCCGGGGAATCGACCGCGAAGGCGGGCGAGTGAGCCGCCACCGGGCCGCTCACCGTGATGCGATAGATTTCTCCGCCCGGAACCGCGAAGTCGAGCGCGTACACGTCGTAGGTCAATTTGGGGCTGTGACTCCAAATTCCGAGCAAAGCGCCGATGTCGGCGCTGTACACGGTCGCGCCCTGCGAGTTGATGACGCGGAACCTCGCTCCGGTCTCCGCGGCCGTCGACATGAGATACGCGCGAAAGGGAGCATTGCCGGCTTCATATCCAACCTGGTTGACGCGTACATAGGCCGACTCGCGCCCTGCGGCCAAGCTCGAGCAAAACAAGGTCAAGATGCAAATCGCTTGCAATGGGATCGAGGAGGGGATCGAACAACGAGCTCTGGCAGGCATCATGCTTTGTTCCTCTCTTCCTCAGGTCGCTGCCATGAACCGGAATCTCCTTTCTTGACCTGAACGACGCAAGCTATTGTAAGCCTTGTTCTTCATGGTTCGCAAAACTCTCCGGTAGATTGTGGCTCGCAACATCGCTCTGCAGCCTCCAGGTTTTCAAGGACATCGGCTGCCACGCCTCGGCCCGGGAGGTTGGGTTTTTCCTGATGAATGCTAGAATCGCCTGCCATGCCCAAGATCGAATCCGCCCGAGCCCGCGCCAGGAAGGTCAAACTCTTATTGTTCGACGTGGACGGTGTACTCACCGACGGCAAGATTTTCATCTTCCCTGCGCCCGCGGGAATCAAGCAAGCGATTGAGGAGCAAGCTTCGCGGCATGGCGGTCAGGGCGGCTTCGGACTGCACAGCCAAACTATGATCGAGGCCAAAGGCTTTCACGCCCATGACGGCGCGGCCATCTCCTTGGCCCGGCTGGGCGGGATCAGGACCGGCCTGATCACCAAACGGGTTTCGGAAACCGTAGCCCTGCGGGCTCGGGATCTAAAGCTCGAGTATGTGTATCAAGGCATCCACGACAAGTTAACCGTCTTTGAAGAAATCCTGCGCCAAGACGGAATCCATGCGAGCCAAGCCGGCTATGTGGGCGACGATGTCATTGACCTACCCGTTATGCGAGGCTGCGGACTTGCCATTGCCGTTGCCAACGCTCGCGCCGAGGTGAAGAGGGAAGCCCACTATGTGACACCCCACGCGGGAGGCGACGGCGCCCTGCGGGACGCCATTGAATACATCCTCAAGGCACAAGGAGAATGGCAGCGCGTGGTCAGCGAATATATCTTGGACAGAAGCCCGAAAAACAGCGGTTAACAACCCCGGTCGAGGGAGACACGAAATCTCGGTGATCGTGGGGCGATGCCGAAAAGCAAAAAGGCCCACCGGTTGTCTGCTTGGGGCGTGCTCGGGTCGACAACCGATGGGCTACCGTTTCTCCTTACTCACCCTGTGTTTTCAGGAGTATTACTAGTGATTTAACCCGCCCTCCGCCGAAAGTTGCGGTTTTTCTCCGGGAATTTTTGTATCAATCTAACTCTATGAAACCCCGGAGCTTATTCGGGAATAGCCGGGGGCCGCGAGGCCATCAGCTGGGTAAAGCGTACGTCGCTGCGCAGGTGTTCAAACTCCGGATCTTTGTAAACGTCGTCGATCCCTTTGTACCCCTCTTCGAGCGCGCGCTTCAGATACTGCAGGGAGCGATCGCTGTCTCCTTGCTTGGCGTACAGTTTAG
>JASHSL010000475.1 GCA_030040855.1 Terriglobales bacterium | reverse complement strand
TTCCTCTATAGCGGGGCAGGTTCAGAGCGGTCTGCAGCAGTCAAGGGCGCGCCGTTTTGCAGGCGCGGCGTGAGCGAACCCTTGACCGCTCTGAGATCATGGGACAAGGAGAAAGGAAGGACATCTTTCAGCCGACTCGCGCAAATGTCTGCCCCAGCCTTGCCGCTTGGAACATCTGCAAAACTTTACTCATGCTCAATACCGGGCATGTCGACTTCACTCAGCATGGTCGTCTTCAACAAAAGCCTGACCTTGCCTTCCGCAGTCGGCCCGTGGCGCTGCTCACTTGGATTTGCAAACGGACTCGCTCGACGCTAAGGACAACAGGAGCAATTAGCAGAACGGTGGGAAGAACGATCAAGGCGAAGATCCGGGGACAGCTGAACCTCCTTCCGCTGCTCGCAGCGCTGGCGGCAATGTTCCACCGGGCGCCGACTCTGTGACCCGTCCAAATAAGCGTGAGCAATCTGAGTAACTTGGATTCTTAGTTCACATGGAGGACAATCGTCCTTCTTGGTGAACAGCCATAACAGAGGGCTGACGCAGCTCGCAGATGCAATCGAGGTTTCCAATATATTCCAATATACGTGGGACTTGTTTGAAACCGCACGCCCCACTTGTACGCTAAGGCAAGCAGAAAGTGGCCTTTAGCCGTTGAGGCACACGCCACCTCATGGGCTCAAGACCGACTTACTCACGGGCGTTTATCGACGCAGGCGAAGCCGTGCATCTGGCGGGTTGCATGCACAGGAACGCGGGAAACGCTCTTATGGTGTGAACGGAGAGAATGAATGGACCTTAAAGGTTCCAAGTCACAGACTGACCAAGGAACACGGCTCGGTATAGTGTCGCGCCTCGGAAGAAATCCCATCAGCTTGGTGGGTACGGCCCTCGCCCTTGTAAGCCTCACGAACGTACTGTTCTTGTTCCTGATCGACGTGCTCGAGGCAAAGCCCTCGCCATACATCGGCATTCTGGCCTTCATGGTGGGACCAGCCTGTTTGATCCTGGGATTGTTGCTGATTCCGGCTGGTATTTGGCTGGACCAGCGTCGGCGGCAGAGGCAGAGAGGTGGTGAGTCCCTCCGCTATCTGCATATTGATTTCAACGAGCCTAGCCACCGCACCGCGATTATGTTCTTCTTTAGCTTCACGATCGTGTTCATCGTGATGAGCGTGGTGGGGAGCTACCAGGCTTATGAATTTACGGACTCCGTCCAGTTCTGCGGGCAATTGTGTCATTCGGTGATGAATCCGGAATTCACTGCCTACCAACTTTCACCGCATGCGCGCGTGAGCTGCGTGGACTGTCACGTGGGCTCAGGCGCATCATGGTATGTCCGTTCCAAGCTATCTGGCGTCCGGCAGGTCGCCGCCGTAACCTTCAATACATTTCCGCGCCCCATCCCTACCCCGGTCCATAACCTACGCCCCGCCCAGGAAACATGCGAACAGTGTCACTGGCCGCGCAGGTTCTATGGTGCCCAGCTCAAGGTGTTCACCCACTATGCGAATGACGAAAAAAATACGCCTCGCCAGATCCGCATGTTGCTTAAGACCGGCGGCGGAGACCCCTCGACCGGCGCTCCCTCAGGCATCCACTGGCATATGAACATCTCCAACGAGATCACCTACATTGCTACGGACGAAAAGCGTCAGGTGATCCCATACGTCCGCGCCAAAGACATGCAGGGGCGGATCACGGAATACATGGCCAAAGATTCGCCGCTGTCCAAAGATCAGATCGAGAAACTGCCGCGGCGACGCATGGATTGCATCGATTGCCACAACCGTCCTACTCATATCTATGTGCCGCCTGACCGGGCGGTGGATGAGTCTCTGCTTACCGGTCGGCTTGACGCTTCACTCCCGTTTCTCAAACAGCAGGCGGTTACGGTTTTGACCAATACTTATGCCACCACCGAAGCTGCCATGGAAGGCATTGCCACTGACCTGCACGAGTTTTATCTCACTAAGTATCCGGCGGTGGACAAGAACAAACAGAATAGCATCCGCAATGCCATAGCAGAGGTGCAGCGCATCTATCGCAGCACGACCTTCCCTGAAATGAAGCTGGATTGGAAAACTCACCCCAACAACGTTGGGCACTTCTACTTCTCCGGCTGCTTTCGCTGCCATGACGACCAACACCTCAGCTCGGATGGGAGGATGATACCCAAGGACTGCGGCATCTGCCACAGCATCCTGGGGCAGCAGGAAGAAGTCGCGACCCTGATCTCCTCGGATGGCGTGCCGTTCAAGCACCCAGTAGATATCGGCGATCTCAGCCAGGTGAGTTGCAGCGACTGCCACACGGGAGGAGTGGGACCGTAGGGGATTCGATCAGAACGATTGCGGCCTCGAGTCGGGGATTGGCATGCCGCGCCACCGTGGCTGGGGTAGGCTAACTCTCGCGTCCCGACCGCGATCATACTGGATGCTCAGAAAGGATCGAAGGGCGCGGCCCGATCTGCAGCTGAGCCCGAGTCACTGCGGACGGAGGACAAAAACCGAGAGCTCCCTGGGCAGCGCCCATGGAACACGAAATCGCCCTCTGTGCTGCCAGACCGTTCTCGCCGCGCCATCAACCGGCACAGTTCAGGGTCCCTTCGGCAGCCACCGCGATCACCCGGAAGGTGGCAAGAGCCGGCGACGACAATGCCTCCTTCAGCAGATATTTTCTGCGATAGAGTGTGCTCGGCACCTACCTAGCCCTCGATCTGCTTGATATACATCCTGAGTCCGACCAGAACCAGTGCGATGGCCACGAGAGAGACCCCCAAACCGATGCGCCGGTAATTGCGTTCGGCAAGAGCTTTTTGCCCCGCGTCATAGTCCTTGGCGGCGCTTTCCAAGCCGGGTTTGATGTCAGCTTGCACACGGTTAAGATTGAAACCGTGGATGGTGACACGGGCTTTGATCAGCGCGTCTTTGGCCTGCGCGAGGTCGAGCTTGGCGTCGCTCACCTCCATGCCCGATCGCTCCGCGCTGTCAAGAATCTGTTCGGCACCGCCAATCGCCGTTTCCAACTGAACCAGTTGCTGCTTGATCTTTGCCGCGATGGTGTAACCGATGTCTCCCTCGGTATGGCACTGTATGCAGACTGCTTCGCTCCCCGTCCCAATGAATGCGTCGGTGGGATGTACGATGCCGTGATTACCATGGCAGGTTACACAGCCCGGCAGCCCGGCCGACGCGAATGGTTCTTTGTGTGGGCTGGAATCAAAGAGCTGTGCTTGGAAAACATGACAGGTTGAGCAAACGTTGGTTACACTTGCCACACCCGGGGGAGTAGCGGCGTGGTTGCCGTGGCAGGTGGGGCAGGTGGGAGCGCTCATATCACCGCGCACCACCAGCGCCTGGAAGTGCACACTTTTGTTGTACTCTGCAAATTGGTTGGTTGGAATCTTGTATCCGCTCATGTGGTTCGGATCGGCATGGCAGCGAGCGCAGGTGTTGGCCACGTTGAGGGGACTGACGGTCGAAGCAGGGTCGCTCGGCACCCGCAGATCGTGGACGCTGTGACAGTCAGTGCAGATGGCAACTTTGGTGTCTCCGTTAGCAAGCCGCTTGCCGTGGACGCTGGTTTCGTACTGGCTTAATTGATCGGTGCGCAGGGTGGGGTTAAACTGCCGCATGAATGATGGGTCGGAGTGGCACCTTCCGCACAATGCCGGGACTTGTTTGCGATCAATTTTTCCTTTCCATCCCGCCTGGCGGCTCATGGCCTTGTCCGGATCATCGTTTGTGGGATCGCCACCGTGGCAGCTGGAGCAGGTAAGGCCTGTCTGCTTGTGTATGTCATGGCCGAATTTTTCCCGGCTGACGCCTAACGGGTCAGGCAAAGCGGAGTGGCAATCCAGGCAGGAGTCCTTGGTTTGCGCGTAGCTGGGGGGGGCGAGAAATAGGAGGAACACCACGAAGTAGAAAACGACAGACGTCGCTGTGGCTGTCCCGGTCGGCAAAAGCTCAGCTGCCAGAACTGCCTCCGCTTGACGTCTCTTGCGCCACGGCTCACTTGGCGCCCTCCCGCAGTTGTTCGGGCGCCAATGCATTCGACGGCTCCTATTTTGCCAAGTGTCCATAAAGACTCATGCCGGCTACATAGGCCAGGGCAAAAACGGTCAGTCCGGTAATCCAGCGTTTGGTGCGTGAAGGGTCGTCGCTCTCGAAGAACGGAAGCAGCAGCCACAACATGCCAATCGCCGCGAACAGCAGCACACCAACAACCTCGCCATCTATGAACCAAACCTTAGCCGGAATCAACTTGAGGGTTTGGAACATGAAAAGGAAATACCATTCCGGCTTGATCCCCGCGGGCGCGGACGAGAAGGGATCAGCCTTAGTGCCCAGGTTCCAGGGGAAGATTGCGGCCAGAACTCCGAGGACTCCTAAGGCCACATACCAAGCTATCAATTCGCGCAGCAGGAAGTTGGGGAAAAATTTCATCTCACGCTTCGCGTTCGGGTTCGCCTTCCATTCGATCTCCAACTTCGGAGGCACGCTGATGCCGGTGCGCTGAACCAGCAACAGGTGCACGAAAACCAGCAAGGTCATTAAGCCGGGTAGAACTGCCACATGAAATCCAAAGAAACGGGTCAGCGTGGCGCCAGTCACTTCCTCGCCACCGCGCAGAAAAATCATGATGGGTTTGCCGATCCCCGGTACCTGGCCGGCGATGTCCGTACCCACCTTGGTGGCAAAAAAGGCCAAGGTGTTCCAAGGCAGCAAATAGCCGCTAAAGCCGAACCCCATGACGAGAAAAAGCAGAATCACTCCGCTCACCCAGGTGAGCTCACGCGGCTTGCGGTAAGCCTTGAGGAAAAGTACGCTGAACATGTGAGCGAACGCGCAAAAGATCATCAAGTTGGCCGACCAGGAGTGGATCGAGCGAATCAACCAGCCAAACTGCACCTGGGTCATGATGTATTGCACGCTCTCGAAGGCCTCATTTGCTCCCGGACGGTAATAGAGGAGCAGCAAGATTCCAGTCAACACCTGAATGGCGAAAAGGAAAAGTGTGATGCCTCCGAGAAAGTACCAATGAGAGAGCCGGTGAAGGGGAACGGCCTTCTCGCGCAAAGGGGCAATCAGGTCATCCCAGTCGAGGCGCTCGTCCAACCATTTCCGGACGTTCTGGAGCGAGATCATTTTAAACGCCTCACGTAGATGTCCTCCCCGCGCACCTGCACTTCGAAGGTTTCCAGAGGGCGAGGGGGAGGTCCAGAGATGTTGCGGCCATTCAGGTCGTACAGCCCGTTGTGGCAAGCGCACCAGACCTCGTGCAGGTCCTGGCGATACTGCACGGTGCAGGAAAGGTGGGTGCAGATGGCGGACATGGCCCGGTACTCGCCGCTGGCGGTGCGGACTAACAGTCCCGGCCGGCTGCCAAAGCGAAAAATCTTGCCGCTGTTCGGTTTGAGCTCTCCCACCCGACCGGCCAGTACGGAATCGCTACCCAAGTCGGATGCCTTGGGAGGGATCAAATAACGCAAAACGGGATAGACGAAAGCGACCGCCGTGGCCAGAAACCCGGTACCAAGCAGTATCTCAGCAAAGCGCCTACGCGCCAGGGATGGTGACCGCGGATCGCTTGGGTTCTCCCTGTCGGGGTCTGTTATCGCCAATGTCATCTCTCTGTTGGGAGCTACTTCTTGCGCAACCTGAGCCACTTATCCCGTAGTTTCACTGCCAGGAGGCATGATAAACCAGCAAATCATATTCCGACACAACCTTGACCATTAACGGCGACATAGTGCTCCGGCGTGGTTCCCCAAAACGATCCATCTCGATGCCGCGCAGTTTCTGTCCTGTCCTGCAATCAAGGTCATGCCCAGTTCGGATAAACGGCGCGGATTAGAGCCTGTTCAACATTCTGCCTGGCCGGAAGAAAGAAAAGGTGCGCCTCACGCATCCGACAGGTCAATCCGCGTGATTGCCATCACGGAAACCGGTGATTTTAGGCACGGCTGTTCTCCGCTTCGGGACGGAGAATATGGATAGATGGAAGGTGTCCTGGAGGGTGTCATGCCAGTAGCACCGGAAGTTCAAGAACCCAGAGTTGCTGACGTGGGCAAAGCCCCGGTGCCACCCGAAGCTCCGCAGGTGCCGGGCACGGCGCCCAGGATTTCCTGGTTGCCGCAGCGTCCAATGTTCGCCGATAGCCTGCTGGACGTCAGCCGACGGGAGAAAGAACGTCGGAGATTAGCGACCGGCTTCTCCTTCGTAATCCAATGTGTGTTCATCGCTATCCTGCTGATTCTGCCTCTGATGTTTACAGAGGCCCTTCCCACACAGCAGTTGTTGACGTTTTTGATCGCACCGCCGCCGCCACCACCCCCACCACCCCCGGCTGCGGCGCAGGCGGCCCAAGTCATTCGGCAGGTCCAAAGCGATCTGTTGACCAGCGGCCAGCTGCGCACACCCAGCCGAATCCCGCAACAAGTGCAAATAATTCATGAGGAGGAAGCGCCGCCGATGCTCTCGGTGGCCGGCGTCGTGGGTGGAGTACCCGGTGGTGTGCCGGGAGGACAATTGGGCGGGGTCATCGGTGGCATTGTCAGTAAAACGTCCAATCTGGCGATAGTCCCAAGACTCGCACCGCCGCCTAAACCGATTCGCGTCTCCCGCGGAGTCACGGAGGGATTACTGCTGCGAAAGGTCACACCGGAGTACCCGCTGATCGCGCGCCAAGGCCGTATCCAGGGTCAGGTCTTACTGAGTGCGATCATTTCGAAGACGGGTGACATCGAAAACCTGACCCTAATCAGCGGACATCCACTCTTGGTACCGGCAGCAATCGAGGCGGTCAAACAATGGCATTATCGTCCCTACCTGCTTAACGGTGAGCCGGTCGCTGTCGAAACCACGATTAGCGTAATGTTCGTCATCAGCCAGTAATGCAGGAGTCCAGTATGTCATTGCAACTCGAAAACCCACCCAACGGGTTGCAAGAACCGGCACGAGAGAGACAGGCTTATCGTGTGGTGGTTTGCTGGAGCTCTGGAAAATCGGGGCTGTTGCAGTCCGACTCCGCCCCCAATGTAATTCCCTTCACGGCCCCGCCGCGGTTCGGCGGCATGGAAGGCAGGTGGACGCCCGAAGACCTGTTGCTCGGAGCCATTGCCAGCTGTTACACGGTTACCTTCTGCGCCCTTGCCGAATATTCGAATTTGAAGTATGTCGACCTCGATGTGGAAGCCCGGGGAAACCTGCGCACGGCCGACTTAGGTTACTCCTTGACTGAAATCGCGATCTGTCCCAGGTTGACCATTGTGGACGGAGAGGAGCAGCAACGTGCTCTCCGCCTCATGCAGAAAGCCAAAGCCACGTGCTTGGTCTCGCGCTTGCTCGCGGTGGAACCGGCATTCGAACCGCGGCTGCAGGTGGCTGGTTCGGGAGAGGTTTCTGTCTGCGCCGGCAACACCTCCGCCGGAGGTGCGGTATGACAATGACACTCGAGGCAGGCTCGCGGCTTGCACTCAAAAACATCGTGTTTGGCACGGACTTCTCCTCCTGTTCGGATGCTGCCCTGGCCTACGCGCGGGCGATCGCGCGCAGATACGGGGCGACATTAAACGTGGTCCATGTCATGCCTAGTCTCGCCGCCATGCTGGTCCTGTCCCCGGAATTCGGTATGGACGCAGCCGTGCACGAGGAGGAGCGACTACAAGGATATATCGCGCATCTTGAAAACCAGCTTAAAACCATTCCACACCACGTGCTGACCCCGAAAGGTCGGGTGGCGGAGGAGCTTGCTCGGATCATTGAAGAGGAAAACATTGATTTGCTCGTGTTGGGTACTCATGGACGTACTGGCGTCCGCAAGCTGGTCATGGGCTCTATCGCGGAGGAGACCTTTCGCCAGGTTCGCTGTCCTGTCCTAAGCGTCGGTCCCAATGTCTCCTGCGAAGCCGGTCCCGAGGCCAAGTTTCGCCGCATCCTGTGCGCAACGAATTTCACTCGCGACTCGCTGGCGGCCGTGCCTTATGCCATCTTCTTTGCCCGGGAAGATGAGGCGGATCTCACTCTGTTCCATTTCGTAGAGCAACCGCCGGTAGGTAATCATGCCCAGATCAGGGAGTCTCGACTTCGCCGCCTCGATGAGCTGATCCCCCCCGATGCGATGCCCCAGTGCCACCGCCACGGTTGGGTCGAGTTTGGGGAACTGTTTGCTCCGCCAGCGGAGGGCATTCTGAACGCTGCCGAACGTCAGGAGGCGGATTTGATTGTTCTCGGTGTACGTGCGGCGCGCGGACGTCCGGGGTTTACGACCCATTTGTCTACCACCACGGCTCAAGTGCTCACCGAGGCCCGCTGTCCGGTATTAACCGTCCGTGGCTAGGTAGAGCGCGCCTCCTGCGCGAAAACATCCGGGAATCAAGCCCAGCTCGACGTACACTACTGAGAGAGGCGCTGGTGTGTCTACAAACCCACATTCCCTTTTTAGGCCTTATCCTTCACAGTACGTTTCGCCGTGGCTCATGCGAGATGGAACTCAAGTTATCATCCGCCCGATTCGTTCCGAAGACGAGCCGATGATGGTGAAGTTCCACGAAACACTTTCCGACCGAACGGTATACCTGCGATACTTCACTTCGCTTAGTCTGTCCCGGCGCACGGCTCACGAACGGCTGGTTCGCATTTGCACCGTGGACTACGAACGCGAGATGGTGCTGGTCGCCGAACATAAAGATCCTCAAACCGAGGAGCAAAAGATTTTGGCCGTCGCCCGCTTGAATGAGCTCCCGTCGGACCGACCGGATAAGACAGCGGAAGTCGCCGTGCTGGTTTCCGATCGATATCAACGCCAGGGTCTTGGAACCGAATTGCTGCGCCGTTTAATGCAAATTGCTCGGGACCGGAAGATAAGCCGCCTGGTCGCCGAAATGCTATGGGACAATTTGCCGATCCAGGTCATTTTCAGGAACCTAGGCTTCACCCTGCGTTCGCCCGGTGATGCCGCCTCGGTGCAAGCGGTTCTCGACTTATAGCCTGTTCCTGGGCAGGCACTTCCCTTCCGCCGTTCTCGCTATGTTCCCTTCCCCCCTCCAGCGGAGCCCTTGTGACTGACATCACCATGCACCGTGACCTTTAATCACGACACCGAGCGATGGATCAGTCATGCTTTTGAGGAACGGTGATCCTAGCTCGCAGTCAGAACGTTGATCTGGATGGAGCCTTTGATGAAGCCAGAATTCAAGACCATGGATGGTAACGAAGCGGTAGCCACTGTGGCGTACCGCCTCAATGAAATCATCGCCATCTACCCGATAACTCCTTCATCTCCGATGGGCGAATGGGCCGACCAATGGGCCTCGGAAGGGGTACCGAATATTTGGGGGAGCGTGCCGCATGTGATCGAGATGCAAAGCGAAGGCGGGGCGGCCGGCGCGGTGCATGGGGCGCTGCAAACTGGGGCCTTGGCTACGACCTTTACTGCCTCGCAAGGCCTGCTGCTGATGATCCCCAATATGAACAAGATCGCCGGCGAGCTGACGCCTACGGCCTTCCACGTTTCTGCGCGTACCGTCGCTACGCACGCTCTCTCGATTTTCGGTGACCATTCCGATGTGATGTTCTGCAGGACCACCGGATTCGCGATGCTCTGCTCCAACTCCGTGCAAGAAGCCATGGACATGACGCTCATCGCTCATGCAGCCTCGCTCGAGTCCCGCATTCCGTTTCTGCATTTCTTCGATGGATTCCGCACTTCGCACGAGGAAAACAAGCTCCAGGTTTTGAGCGAAGAGGATATGCGCGCCGTCATCAATCTCGATCGCATCCTCGAACACCGGCAGCGCGCGCTCTCTCCCGATCACCCCGTGCTGCGTGGCACGGCCCAGAATCCTGATGTTTACTTTCAGGCACGGGAAGCGAGCAATCCTTACTATGCAGCCTGCCCGGAGAAGGTCCAAGCCGTGATGGATCGGTTGGCCGCGGTCGTTGGCCGCTCCTATCACGTATTCGACTACGTGGGCGCGCCGGATGCGGAGCGGGTCATCGTGATGATGGGCTCGGGGGCGGAAGCCGCTCATGAGACCGTCGAGCATCTGAATAGGCTGGGCGCGAAGGTTGGGTTGTTGAAAGTGCGGCTCTATCGTCCTTTTTCGATAAGGGCGTTTCTCGAAGCGCTCCCGGCCACCACGCGCAGGATCGCCGTGCTCGATCGCACCAAAGAGCCTGGCTCTGCCGGCGAACCGCTCCATCTGGACGTGGTGAACGCCGTTCAGGAAGGAACCAGGCAAGGCTACGCTGCGGAGAGAATCGCGCCCCTCATCGTCGGCGGCCGCTACGGACTTTCCTCTAAAGAATTCACCCCCGCCATGGTGAAGGCAGTGTACGACAATCTGGCAGCCAAGGAACCGAAGAATCATTTCACCATCGGCATTCACGACGACGTCAGCGGCACCAGCTTGGCCTACGATTCCGCCTTCTCGGTGGAACCCGACCATGTTGTGCGGGCAGTCTTTTACGGACTGGGCGCCGATGGCACGGTTGGAGCGAACAAGAACTCGATCAAGATTATTGGCGAGCACACCGACAACTATGCTCAGGGCTATTTCGTTTACGACTCGAAGAAATCGGGTGCCATGACGGTTTCGCACCTCCGTTTCGGGCCGCGGCCCATTCATTCCAGCTACCTGATTGCCCAGGCCAATCTTGTGGCTTGCCACCAGTGGATCTTTCTCGAACGCTATGACATGCTCAACACCCTGGTTCCCGGCGGAGTATTTCTGCTGAACAGTCCCTTTGGTCCCCATGACACCTGGGAGCAGCTGCCACGCGAAGTCCAGTCGCAGCTGATCGCAAAGAGAGCCAAGTTGTATGTTATTGACGCCTACCGGGTAGCACGGGAGACCGGCATGGGCTCGCGAATGAACACCATCATGCAAACCTGCTTCTTTGCCATCTCCAAAGTTCTGCCGCGCCAACAAGCGATCGAAGCGATCCGTCAGTCCATCCGCGAGACCTACGGCAAGAAGGGTGAAGAGATCGTTGAGAAAAACTTGAAGGCGGTGGACGAAACTCTGGCGCACCTGTTTGAAGTCACCCTACCCGCGACAGCCACGAGCAGCAGCACGATTCCGGCTCCCTTCTCAGTGAATGCCCCCGCTTTTGAGCGCAATGTGCTCGGTGCCATCTACGCCGGACATGGCGACGAGCTTTCCGTGAGTGCCTTTCCGCCCGATGGAACCTTTCCCACCGGAACCGCCAGATGGGAAAAACGCAACATCGCGCTCGAGATTCCCGTGTGGGACACGAAGACCTGTATCCAGTGCGGTAAGTGCGCGCTGGTCTGTCCTCATGCCGTGATCCGAATCAAAGTCTACGAGCCAAGCCAACTGCAGGGCGCACCGGCAACCTTCAAGTCCACAGACGCCCGGGATCGGGAGTGGAAAGGCTTGCAATACACGATTCAAGTCGCCCCCGAGGATTGCACCGGATGCGGCATCTGCGTAGATGTTTGTCCGGCCAAGAACAAGAGCGAGACGCGCCTGAAGGCGATCAACATGAAGCCGCAGCCAGAATTGCGTGCCTCTGAGGCAGCCAACTGGGAATTCTTCCTGAAGATTCCGGAACTCGATCGCCGCAAGATTAAGACTTCCAATATTCGCCAGCAGCAATTTCAACTGCCGCTGTTTGAATTTTCCGGAGCCTGCTCCGGCTGTGGAGAGACGCCTTATTTGAAGCTGCTCTCGCAGCTCTTCGGCGACCGCGCGGTGATTGCCAACGCTACCGGATGCTCTTCGATCTATGGCGGCAATCTGCCCACAACGCCTTGGACCAAGAATGCCGAAGGGCGGGGCCCGGCGTGGTCGAACTCTCTCTTCGAGGACAATGCCGAGTTTGGCCTGGGTTTCCGCCTTTCCATTGACAAGCAGACCGAATTTGCCCGCGAACTGGTGCTACGGCTAGCACCCGCCCTGGGCGAGGATTTTGCTGCGGCTCTTCTTAGCTCGTCACAGAAAGACGAAGCCGACATCTACGAGCAACGTGAGCGGGTAGCGCTGTTGAAAGAAAAGCTGTGCCAATTCAATTCACCCGAGGCGAAACAGCTTCTTGGTGTGGCCGACATGCTGGTGAAAAAGAGCGTGTGGCTTGTGGGCGGGGATGGCTGGGCCTATGACATCGGCTACGGCGGCTTGGATCATGTGCTCGCCAGTGGCCGTAACGTCAATGTGTTGGTGCTTGACACCGAGGTTTACTCCAACACCGGAGGCCAGGCTTCGAAGAGCACACCCCGCGCTGCGGTCGCCAAATTCGCCGCCGGCGGAAAGTCCACGCCCAAAAAAGACTTGGGGTTGATGGCGATGAGTTATGGCAACGTTTATGTGGCCTGCGTCGCGATGGGCGCCAGGGATGAGCACACGCTGAAAGCTTTCCTCGAAGCTGAAGCCTATGATGGGCCGAGCCTGATCATCGCCTATTCGCACTGCATCGCTCATGGCATCGACATGACCACCGCGATGTCCGATCAGAAAGTGGCTGTGGATTCGGGCCAATGGCTACTCTATCGCTACAGCCCGGAGCGCGCTCGGCTGGGCGAGAATCCCCTGACTCTCGATTCTCGACCGCCGACGAAACCGGTGAAGGACTTCCTCGTGCAGCAAACACGCTTCAAGATGCTGACCAAGAGCAAGCCCGAAGATGCTCGACGATTGTGGCAGCAGGCGCAGCATGATGCCGAACAGCGTTACCGATTGTATGAATATCTGGCGCAGCGGAAAACAGCTGAAATCGAGGTAGCCGCGGAGCCGCACGAGAAAGGAAAGCCCAACCTTGTAGAAGGTTGACGAAGATCGGGGAGGAACATGATTGATCTCACCACAACCTACTTAGGCCTGCGACTGCACACACCCTTGGTAGCCTCGGCCTCGCCCCTCTCGCACGAGGTCGATGGCATACGCCGGCTTGAAGATGCTGGCGCCTCGGCAGTGGTTCTCTATTCCTTGTTTGAGGAACAGCTGCGTCAAGAGCAGGCAGAGCTCGAATATCATCTCTCGGCTGGCAGTGATAGCTTCGCCGAGTCTCTTACCTACTTCCCCCGGGCCAGTGAATTTCACACCGGGCCAGAGCAATATTTGCGGCATATTCAAAAGACCAAGGCGGCTGTGGGCATTCCTGTGATTGCCAGCCTGAATGCCGCGACGCTCGGAGCCTGGACAAGTTACGCCCAGCGAATCGAGGAGGCGGGCGCAGACGCGATCGAATGCAACATCTACTTCATCGCTTCAGACCTGGAACGGTCCTCGGACGACGTGGAGCGAACGGTTCTCGAGATCCTCCGAGCAGTGAAGCGCTGCGTGCAGATTCCGGTTGCGGTGAAGCTGAGTCCGTTCTTCACCAGCATGGCCAATATGGCCAAACGGCTGGATGCAGCCGGCGCCGATGGTTTGGTTCTTTTCAATCGCTTCTATCAGCCTGACATTGATCTGGAAGAGCTGGAATTAAGGTCGAGTGTTCTGCTGAGCACCCCGCAGGCTCTGCGCCTCCCCTTAACCTGGATCGGCATCCTGTTTGGCAGAATTAAGGCCAGTTTGGCGGCCACGAGCGGCATTCACCGCCCAGAAGACGTTATCAAAACCCTCATGGTAGGGGCCGATGTGGCCATGCTCTGCTCGGCATTGTTGCGGAATGGAGTTAACCACTTGCGCCACGTCGAGCATGGCCTGCGGGAGTGGATGGAGGAACACGAGTACGACTCTGTCCGGCAAATGCAAGGCAGCATGAGCCAATTGCGATGTTCGAATCCGAGCGAGTTTGAGCGCGCACACTACGTGCGTGCCGTCAAGGACTTAGCCTATCTGAGTCGGGCTTTTCGGCCCTAATTCCCTTTGTGATCCATGTCACGCTGGCCCGTGGTCTTGGTCATCGCTCGGCAGACTACAGTTCATCGAAACTGACCATGGGTAGTGATGGTGGTGAAGGGGAAATCCCATGATGATGCTTTATCGACTGGTTCGTCTCATTGAGACCCACTCCGAGGCACTGGCCGCTTGTCTTTTGAGTCGCGTGCAGGATTCCGAAGCCACTCCGGCCTACACAAACGTCCCGGGCGAGGAGCTGAAAGGGCGCGTGTATGAAATCTACCGTCACCTGGGGGATTGGCTGATGACGGAGGATGAAGCCAATCTGGAAGCTCGCTACCTAGAAATTGGGGCGCGGCGCGCGCTGCAAGGGGTGCCCCTGAGCCAGCTCATTTGGGCCATCGTTTTGACCAAAGAGAACCTCTGGGAGTACGTCCGGAAAGAATCCGTTTTGGAACGTCCCGTAGAAGTATTTGGCGAACTTGAGATGCTGCAATTGCTCGATCAGTTTTTTGACCGGGCGATTCATTATGCAGCGATCGGCTACGAGCGAGCGGTTGCGGAGCACGGCATCACACCCGCGGCCATGACTGCGAGAAACAACTAGGGAGAAGCGGCTATGACCTGGGAACGTCACTATACCACGCGGCTGCGAGGCGTCGACGAAGCACTGAGCTGCGTCAAGTCGGGGATGCGAGTGTACATTCAGCCCGGCTGCGCGGAACCAGAAACGCTCGTCGAGGCCCTGATCCGGCGCGCTCCTGAAGTCCACGACGTCGAAATCGTGCACATGATGACGATGGGCGCGGCACCTTACGTTGCGCCGGAGATGGCCGGACACTTTCGTCATAATGCCATATTCATCGGACCCAACGTCCGCGATGCGATTAACGACGGCCGTGCCGACTACACTCCCATCTATTTGAGCGAGTTCGAGGCTCTCTTCGAAAGTGGAGAGATGCCCCTGGACGTCGCCCTCATCCAGGTGTCTCCGCCTGACTCCCACGGGTTTTGCAGTTTTGGCGTCGGCATCGACACCACGCTGACTGCCGCCAAGTGTGCCCGTTACGTTGTCGCGCAGGTCAATAGCTATATGCCGAGAACCTACGGCGATAGTTTCATTCACGTCAGTGACATAGATGCGGTGGTGGAAACGTCACGGCCGCTATGCGAACTCAAGAAGCCAGAGATCACTGACCTGCATGTCGCGATAGCGCGCAACGTAGCGGGCCTGATCGAAGACGGAGCGGTGGTACAAACTGGCATTGGGGGTATCCCGGATGCCGTCCTTCCCTTGCTCATGGATCGCAAGGATCTGGGTATACATAGCGAATTGGTGGGTGAGGGAGTCATTCCGTTGATCGACGCCGGTGTGATTACGGGTGCCCGCAAGAACTACAAGCCGCGCAAAGTCATCGCTGGATTTGCGTTGGGTACGAAGAAATTGTTCGAATTTGTGGACAACAACCCTATTTTCGAATTTCACCCAACGGCCTATACCAACGACCCGCGACTGATTGCACGCAACGACAATATGGTCGCCATCAATTCCGCTCTGCAAGTGGATCTCACCGGCCAGGTCTGCTCCGACTCCATCGGGAATCAATTTTACAGCGGCATCGGCGGGCAAGTGGACTTTCTCCGTGGCGCCTCGCACTCAAAAAACGGCAAACCGATCATCGCCATTTCCTCCACGGCCAAGGGGGGAACTATTTCGCGAATCGTTCCCATGCTCAGCCCGGGCGCGGGCGTGGTCACTTCCCGCGGGCTGGTTCGCTACGTCGTGACCGAGCACGGCGTGGCCTACTTGCACGGCAAGTCCATCCGGGAGAGAGCGCGAGCGCTCATCGAGATTGCCCACCCCAAGTTCAGAGATGAGTTGTTCGCATATTGCGAAACCACCAAATGGTTGAATCGCAACCACGCCGTGCAGGGCTCCCCATCGAGGTGAATATGGCAGCGCAAATGCGGGGTAAGGTGACGATTGACCTGAAGGAGTGCAAGGGTTGCGGACTGTGCGTCGAATCCTGTCCGCCGAAGTGTCTTGTACTGGCGCGGGAGCTCAGCCCCTACGGGGTGCATCCGGCGCAATACACAGGGGAGGGTTGCACCGGCTGCGGCATCTGCTTTTATTGTTGCCCGGAGCCGGGTGCCATTACCGTGTACCGGTTGGCAGCGCCGCGCAAGACCATCGCGGCCGAGCCCGGAGGTGCGCATGCGGCAGCTTTGTGAGGGCAACGTAGCGGTGGTAAAAGGCGCAATCCTCGCCGGATGCCGCGCCTACTATGGGTATCCGATTACTCCCGCGAGCGAGATTGCAGAAGCCGCGGCGCTTTACCTGCCACAGGTCGGCGGGACGTTTGTGCAAGCAGAGAGCGAAGTTGCCTCCATCAACATGGTCTATGGCGCAGCCGCCGCTGGTGTGCGTGCCATGACCGCGTCCTCCGGCCCGGGACTGAGCCTGATGCAGGAGGGCATCTCCTATCTCGCCGGAGCCGAACTGCCGTGCGTCATCGTGGACGTGGTTCGCGGTGGCCCGGGCCTGGGCAACATCGCCCCGGAGCAAAGCGATTATTTTGCCACGGTGAAGGGCGGCGGACACGGCAACTACCGCAACTTCGTGCTGGCTCCCGCTTCGGTGCAGGAAATGGCCGATCTCACCGTACTGGCCTTCGATTTGGCGGACCGATATCGCAATCCAGCAATCCTCCTCGCCGATGGTTTCACCGGCCAGATGATCGAGCCGATCGACCTTGAGGGCTACGAAATTTCCCCGGTCGAAAAACCATGGGCGGTGAAGGGCACGCCCGAAACACGCAACAACCTGCTCAGTTCGATTTATCTGGAAACCGACGAACTGGAAGCACACGTACGGGAGATGGAGGCCAAATATATCCGCGCACAGAATGTGGAAACGCGCTTCGAGCTTTACCAAGCTGAGGATGCAGAACTGCTGCTGGTGGGATTCGGCATCGTCTCGCGGGTGCTGCGCTCTGCCGTGGATGAAGCGCGCCGTCAGGGCCTCAGAGTTGGGCTGTTTCGGCCAATCTCCCTCTGGCCCTTTCCCTCGCAGGCACTGGCAAAGTCGGCAGCGAAGGCGGAGAAAGTACTAGTCGTCGAACTGAGCAATGGGCAAATGGTAGAGGACGTCCGCTTGGCGCTCAACGGCACTGTTCCGGTGGAGTTGTACGGACGCGTCGGCGGCAACGTTCCTTCCGTGGAAGAAATCTGCGAGCAACTGTCGGGGCAGAGGACCGTGTGGGCCTGAACCCTCGCGGTTGGGAAGGAAGCGACCATGGCAGGCGAGAGCGACGCCGGTGTGGTGGAAGCGCAAGCCGGGGTCAATGGGTACGAATTAATCCATGCCAAATCCCCCGTTTTTTATGACCTTTACGACCGTAAATCGGAACTAAAGTTCCAAACCCATTATTGTCCCGGCTGCGGACACGGGATCGTCCACAAGCTGATCGCCGAGGCATTACACGACCTCGGACTGCAGGATAAAACCATCTTCGTCAGTCCCGTGGGCTGTTCCGTATTCGCCTACTACTACCTTGACCTGGGCAATGTGCAAGCCGCACACGGGCGCGCCCCCGCCTGCGCCACGGGCTTGAAGCGAGCTTGCCCGGACAAGATGGTGATTGCCTACCAGGGAGATGGGGACCTGGCGGCGATTGGAACGGCAGAGATCGTACACGCCGCGAATCGAGGTGAAAACATCACCTGTTTTTTCATCAATAACGCCATCTACGGGATGACCGGGGGGCAGATGGCACCCACAACGCTGGTCGGACAAAAAAGCACCACATCCCCGTTTGGGCGACGCCCCTCGAATGAAGGCTTTCCACTGCATGTCTGCGAGTTGCTGGCCACGCTGCAGGCTCCAGCGTACATCGAGCGCGTGGCATTATCGGACAACAAGAACATCATGCGGGCGCGCCGTGCCGTGCGGAAGGCGCTCGAACTGCAGCGCGATGGTGCGGGATTTTCCCTAGTCGAGATTCTTTCCCCCTGTCCCACGATCTGGAATTTGGATCCCGTCGAAGCCCGCCGCTGGGTTGCTGAAAAGATGATTCCGGAATTCCCTCTGAACGTCTTTCGCGACCGCAAGCCAGAAGTCGCAGTTGCCAATATACCGCAGCGGGCGGTGGCGGACGTGCTCGAAATTGCTCAGACCCAGGAAAGCAGGACGGTGGGTAGGCACTTTCACCCCTTTGAGAACCTCTCGTTCAAGATCGCGGGCTTTGGCGGGCAGGGTGTTTTGCTGTTGGGGCAATTGCTGACGGAGATGGGGATGCGCGAAGGCCTCGACGTGAGCTGGCTACCGTCGTACGGTCCCGAGATGCGCTCGGGCAGCGCCCACTGTTACGTGTGCCTGTCGAAGAAGCGCATCGGGGCCCCTTTGGTTTCCCACCCTGACGTTCTGGTTGCCATGAACGAGCCGTCGTTACGCAAGTTCGCGCCGGAGGTTCCCTCGGAAGGTCTAATTTTCTACAACCGGAACAGCCTGCCGACAGACATACCGCAGCCCCAGGCCCCCGTGGTCTGCGTACCGGCCTCGGAAATTGCCGATGGGTTAGGTTCCGCGAAGGCAGCCAACGTGGTCATGTTGGGAGCGCTGCTCGAAGCGACTGAGTGTCTTGCGTCGGCGACGGCCTTGAGCGTGCTCGAAGACAAAGTGAAGAAGATCAATCTTCTCGAAATTGACCGCCGGGCTTTGGAGGCGGGTCGGCGGTTCATCGATCAGCATGCGCATGATGAGGCGGTGACACAGCCCGACGGGTTCGCGTATTGACTTCGTCCTACGACGCTGCCAAAATGCATGACTCGGTGTTGAGAAGTAATTGCAGGGAGGACGTTATGTTGGCAAGAAAAATAATTCATTTGACCCTGGCGGTAGCTGCATTCGGGCTCATACTTGCGGCCCAGGAACAGCCCGCCAAGACCATCCAGCAAGTGCCTGTCAAGCCCACCTCGGCCGCCTCGGGCAAGGAGATGTACAACAGCTATTGCGCGGTTTGTCACGGCACGGACGGGAAGGGTCACGGTCCCGCGGCCGACGCGCTGAAAACGCCACCCTCCGATCTCACCGTTTTGAGCAAGAACAACGGAGGAAAGTATCCCGCGCTCAAGGTCTCATCAGCGATTCGGGGCGACGCAAACGTCCCTGCCCATGGCAACAAGGAAATGCCGGTCTGGGGCCGAGTATTTCAATCGATAAGCGGCGGCCACGAGAGTGAGGTTGTTCAGCGTATCGCAAACCTCAATCGCTACATCGAGTCCTTACAGGCCAAGTAGGCGGGCGTTGCCAATTTGTGATGGAACCGTCCTGCATTGGGAGGACACGATGGGAGCCTCCCCATTGCTTCTTTCCGACCTGAGTCGCCGGCTGCGAGCTTCGCCGACCCGAACAAGCGGTCGCTTATCCTGCTTTTCAACTATCCGCACGGCACGTTTGCCAATCCATGGTAATAGACCTCGAACCCCTCCACAAACGACACGCGCCTAGCTCGGTTCTTTTCCTGTGGCGATCGTTCCCACGGTGTGACTCTCATCACAACCGGCAGAGATCATTATCACTGTCGAAAAGCGTCCAGGGCAATTTTAATCATGGTGTGGCGTGGCGACCTAAATGCCAGGCTGAGGCGGTGACTATGGAGATGGACGATTTCGTAAAGTGTCCCTTTTGTCAGGGGCTGGCCCAATTTAGACGATCAGAGCTGCGGGCGCTGCTAGAAGCCGAAGACCTTCGCGAAAAGCTAAGAGCGAACATGAACCGTCTCACCTCGGGAACGGAAGCGGCCCAGACCGCGGCAGGGCCAAGACCGGGTGAGTTCGTCGACGAGGTTCACCACTGGAATGCCGGGCTCACGCTTTGGCGAAGAAGCGCAAAGGAATAGCCGATGTCCAGCCGCAGGGAGAGGACATTGCCAAATCAACCCAGAAAGTCAACGAGGTGATGCGTGAAACCGAGCTTCCCTGCTTTTGACCCTGTCCACGAAGAACCCGAGGTGTGCGATATCTGTAGTTCAGATCTGCCGGCTTTCAGCTATGAATTCGACACGTATGGAACAAGAAAGGTCGTCAAAGAAAAAATGGGATTTTGCTGTTCCAACTGTGTTACCAAGCTGCGGCGCACCTTGGAGTACGATGAGTCGCAAGAGGGAACCGGGGGAGGAAGCCGCTCGAAAAGCCGCCGACTCGGTAGTTTCCGATTTTAGGCAGCACCAGTTGGCTGCTCTCCGCTACAACCAGAACGGGAGGGCTTGATTCAGAGCCATTGTCATGTCAACTCTATGGAAGTCCCGTTATTCGCTGCGTACCAGACAAATCAGGAGTTCTGCCATTCGGGAACTCCTCAAGATGGTCGAAAAGCCACACATGATTTCCTTCGCCGGAGGGTTGCCGGCACCCGACGTGTTCCCAGCTGAACGCTTCGAGGAAGCCTGCGAGAAAGTTCTGAGCCGGCACTGTGCTGTAGCCTTGCAGTACGGCGCAACCGAAGGCTACGATTCGCTGCGCGAAATGATTGCCAGGCACATGGCCCGCTACGGCATTCTGACCAAGGCTGAGAATGTGCTCATCACCTCCGGGTCACAGCAGGCGCTCGACTTGATTGGGAAACTGCTGACCAATTCCGGAGATCGTGTTTTAGTGGAAGCACCTACATACCTGGGAGCGTTACAAGCATTCAGCGTCTACGGCGCGCAATATCTTTCCGTTCCGGTGGATGCCGACGGCTTGCGAACCGAGCTCCTAGAAGACACTCTACGATTAGGCGCAAAGTTCATCTACAGCCTGCCGAACTTTCAAAATCCTGCGGGTGTCACTCTGTCAGAGGAGCGCCGTAAGCAGCTGATCATGCTGGCCGACAAGTATGGCGTCCCGATCATTGAGGATGACCCCTACGGCCAACTGCGCTATGAAGGTGAGCACATAGCGCCCCTGCTTGTGCTCGACCGGAAGCGTATGCGCCGTGACGGCGACGATTATTCTTTCGGAAATGTCATTTACCTCAGCACCTTCTCCAAGACTCTAGCACCCGGCCTTCGTCTTGGTTGGATCGTCGCACCCACGGACGTCATCGCTAAGCTTGTACAGCTCAAGCAGGGTGCGGATCTGCATACTTCGACTTTCACCCAGCTGGTCGCCTACGAAGTCGCCAGGGGAGGATTTCTCGACCAGCATGTGAAGCGCATTCGCAAGGTTTATCGTGAGCGTCGTGACGTGATGCTCGAGGCACTCGAAGAGTTCTTCCCGTCAGAAGTGACCTGGACCCGCCCGCAAGGCGGGCTGTTTTTGTGGATCTCCCTACCCCAAGGCATGGATTCTCAATCTCTGTTTCGCGCAGCCCTGGCAGAAAACGTTGCCTTTGTGCCCGGGGACTCCTTTTACGCCAGCAACGGGCTGGAGAGCAACCGCCATTTGCGCCTTAATTTTTCTTATTGCGCGCCTGCGCAAATACGGGAAGGAATTCGACGCTTGTCCGTGGCGGTCAAGAGCCAGCTGTGCAGCTCGACGTGCCGACGAGCGGAGATGGATTCGGCCCTTGACGCAGCCTTAGCGCACAAAGTGTGAATGAAGACCGGCACTTTGCTGACGGTGCGGCTTATCCCGCTTGCTAGGTTCGTGCAATTCCGCCGACGTCGCCCCGATCGCCTTGCGCGGAACTCCCTTGTTTCCCGGCACGCTCGCCTTCGATTCTCTGAATCGTCCCGCGGAGCCAAGCGGCAAGAGCTTCCTCGAATTCGCGCTGCGTGCCGCAATGAGCATAGTAATCCACCGTTTCTCCCATTGCTGTGAGGGGAATGAACCAGCACGGCAACGTTTCCTTCCTCCGTTCTTGCGGAACGAACTGAACCCACACACACTCACTGCACGGGTGCGGCCGGGCGGCATCATTGAAGTTGAGGCAGGTGGGGGAGTCTCGTAATGGCAGGGTGGGTCGCCATGGAGTACGTGGAGAACGCCCGTATCCGCCATCTTCCAAAAACTTCAACTCGAACTTCAAGGTTTCCAGTAAATCCGGTGAATCCTCCGCCATATTTACCCCCTCGAGGAAAGTGTCCTAGACACCGCAATAGCGGACAGTGACGGCGGTCACAGACTGCTGTGATTCTCAGTAGCTTCCTTGATGCTCTTGAACGACAGGGCCACGAAGGGGTCCTAGGGTCAAGGAAGCAGCAGGCGTGTCAGGAAGGGATTTGATGAGTTCCCTGCTGCAGGGCACAGCAGGTTCGCTGCTCAAATGACTCGACGATTTCGGCTGGCCAACGACAGCTCTTCCGCGGCTAACATTGGGAATAACCCAAGCAGCCAGCCGTATAGCACATTCCCGACCAGCAGGGCTGTGGCGGCACGTACTCCCCCCACGTGCGCGCTAAATAAGCCCGCCCCCATGACCGGCATCACGATGAGTTGCGAGGCCAACCACAGGACAACTCCGAAAGCGATTCCTTTGGTGGCAGCCGGTCCCGGGAGCAAACGGTAAAACAGGAAAGCAAAAGCCAAAGGAAAGATGATCACGCCGTTGAGAATGTGAACCAACATGCCCATCTTGAAGCCGCCGAATGTTTCTGCCAACATCTCAACGATACCTATTCTCATACCCATCATCGCCGTAAGCACATAGATCAGCGCTGTCATCGCTGGCGTGCCCATCAGACCTCCCACGAGGGTCATGCTTAGGTTCGGTCTCACAGCTGTGCTTTCTCCTTAACGATGCCCAGATCGCCGGGTTGCACCCGACGCTTGTACCTGAACAGCAGAGTCTCGGTCTCGATGCTTCCACCGTGATGTGGTTTCATTACGGCGTCGTTCACACTAGTTCCGCGTTGGCTTGCTTTTGGATAGCCTGGAAACGCCCTGGATCACCTCCGATCCGGATCGTTCTACGGTAGAGAAAAGGCAATTGCTCTGCCAACACTGTGCCGACTGCCGCAACCACAGGGTTCGTTTCCTAACCCCTAGCTGGCTGTGTGAGTTAGCCTGCAACACACAGAGCGATAGGCTACCCGCCGCGACGCCGAGGCTTGCTTCAGTGGGACACAAGGGTCACATACGGCCCATGCGCGTTCCTTCCAAACGCGCTGCTGCTTGCGATTTCATAGGTACTTAGATAGTGCATGACCACTGAGACGTTGTAGTCACACGTGTGTGTCCAAAGCTGTCTCGGTAGCAATGGCTGCGAAGACAGCGGAATTGTTGAAAAGGGCTCCGCAAGAATGAGGGTAACGAGCGGCGAGGAAAATAGGGAGCCCGCAGGCGACCATCAATACGGCGAACTAGGAATTGGCCATCGTTACACGCCGCAAAAAACAGAAAAAGGGTCCAGAACAACCAAAGACGTCGGCACGCCAGCAAGTGGTTCCTCACGTGCGTTACCGTAGCGAGAGCGATCTGCTTCCATTGAAGGAGCGTTCCTTGATCGAACTGGCACCCTCGATCTGATCGGCTGATTTCGCGCGGCTGGCCGACCAGGTGCAAGCCGCAACCGAAGGCGGTGGCACGGTCATCCATGTGGATGTCATGGACGGGCACTTCGTGCCCAATATCACGATTGGGCCGCCGGTAGTGAAGTCGCTCCGCAAGGTGACGACGCTTCCGCTGGATTGCCACCTGATGATTGAGAACCCTGATCAGTACATTTCCGAATTTGCTGCGTCTGGAGCAGACTGGATTTCCGTGCACCAAGAGGCCTGTCGCCACTTAGATAGGACCCTGCACCTGATTCGTAGCCACCAAAAACTGGCGGGCGTGGTCATTAATCCCGCCACACCTGTAGAGAGCCTGAGTGAAGTGCTCGACATCGTGGATTACCTCTTGGTCATGTCGGTGAACCCAGGATTCGGCGGACAGAAGTTCATCCCCGGCACCATGCACAAGGTGCCGCGTCTGGCTGAGCTGCGTGCGCAACGCGGACTAAAATACGCTCGAAGTTGACGGCGGCATGGGACTCGACACGGTGGCAGAAGCCGTGCAAGCAGGCGCTGAAATCCTGGTAGCTGGCAGCGCTGTCTTCGGTCAGGGCGACCCAAAGGCGAACGTCCAGAGGCTGCTGAAGGTGGTCCGAGAAACCTCGCTACAAAAGGTATAGTTCTCTTTCCAGAACTCCCCCGAAACGGCTTCCATCGCTAGGGTGTGATTTTTCGGCGCTTGCCGGCCAGGCTGGCTAACGCCCGCAGGGACCCGTACCGTCGTACCTAGGGCTGGTCGTAGGAGTCCTCACTCCCGCGGACAGCCCCTAGGGGTGCGTCTTGCGGCACCGCGTCGAGTCGGCTCAGAGCGGCGAAGGGGCGGGCAAAAGGGATCGGAGCATCTTTGCTGTAGGCACGTAGCAAGTGATAGGTAATCAGCAGTTGGGTGAGCGCCAGGGGATCGCTGTGCCTCACCTCGGAGCCATAGTTGTATTCGCCAAACTGGTCGGCTTGCAGAGGCCGCAGATCGGGAAGATGTTTCCAGATCGCCTCCTCCAACTCGGCAGCGTGTTCACGGCTTACGTTGCCGTCCACCTCGAGGAAGTCCACGGGCCGGCCATTGTCGCGCCCCAGTTCGAGGCGAATGCCAGCTCGATTGTGGTTCTGCTCGAACAAATAGCTCAAATCGGGATGGGGGATCGTCGGCCGCAGAACCAGCCGGACATTCAAATGGCTGTCGGTCTGATTCGAACCCGCACCGCCGTCGGCATAAAACTGAACGACGATGTCAGCAAATTCACGCTGCGGGCGGATGAAGTTGCGTGAGTCCGACTCCCGCCTTTCCAGTTCGGCCAGAACCTGTTCGGCGGTGTAACCTCGCTTGGCCGTATCGCGCTTGATCTTCCAGGCGCGCCGCAGCTCTTCCGGCGGATCAAGGAACACCTTGACGTCGTAGAACTGGCGCATGACTTCCGTATGAAAGCCGAGCAGCCCCTCCACGATGACAAACTCGCTAGGGACCAGGTACTCCGGCCGC
>JASHSL010000474.1 GCA_030040855.1 Terriglobales bacterium | reverse complement strand
GCCGTGGGATGCAGTAGCGGCGGCTCCTCTCCAGTACGCTTACTGAATGCCTCGCCGGGCGAGGCAAGTCTCAATGGCGTGATCAACCGCAGCACCTTCGCCAACAACGTCGCCTACGCCACCGCGTCGACCTATACCTCGGTAACTTCAGGCACCGCAAGCCTTCAGGTCGAAGCGACGGGGTCCACGACTGCCCTGCTGAATCAAACTCTGAGCCTTGTGTCCCACACCCCGTATACAGTCATGGTCGCGGGCTACCCCTCGAGCATTGGCGCCGTCATTCTGACGGATAACAACACGGCTCCTTCCTCCGGAAATATCAGCCTGCGCGTCATCAATGCCTCGCCTTCTCTCGGAACCGCGGACGTTTACGTGGTTGCCCCCGGCACAGCGCTCGACACCGTCAGCCCGACCGTCAGTGCGCTGAATTTTGAATCGGCGTCGAACTATCTTTCACTGGCTGCAGGCAGCTACGAGGTTTACTTCAGCAACACCGGACAGAAGGTCGCGGTTATTGATAGCGGCGCGTTGAGCTTCAGTGCCGGGCAGGTGAACAGCATCGTCGGACTCAATGGCGCAGTGACCGGTTACACGACCGCGGTTCTGACCGATATGAACTGATCGTCGCGTACCCAAAGCCATCGAGCCGCAGGCTCCCGCCGACAATCCCCTATTCCGGCGCAATGGTTCCCCGATCGGAATCATGGCGGGGGATTTTCTCGAAGTTCGCTCAGTGAATGATCCTCTTCGAAGGACTGGCTCGCCCTCCGCCCAGCTCCCAATTCCTCGTCAGTGAGCTTCGCTCGTCGTAGATCCTTTTGGTTCTTCCCCGAGCGCTAGGAAAGCCGCCGGACGATGTATCTTGATATGGGATTGTAGAGTTCGAGGACGCTGGTTACCATGGCGGGAAACCGGAAAGCAAAGAAAGCCGCTCGGCTTGGGCAAATGCCCATCGGAGCGGCGGTGAAGTAAGATCCGGTTGTGCGTGACTCTTTTTACGGGGCAGATTCGATTGCAACCCTGACCTGAGGAGAATGCTCGAAAAAATGCCGAAGACTCCCGAGCAGTGGCTGGAGGAAGCCAGTCCCCAAAAGAAGGAAGGGATCTTCAAGCTCTTCTTGGGCTATGCCCCAGGTGTAGGGAAGACCTACAACATGCTGGCGGAGGGAATTCGGCGGAAGAATCGCGGCGAAGACGTCGTCATTGGTCTGGTGGAGACGCATGGGCGGAAAGCGGTCGCCGAGCTGGTTTCCAAGCTTGAGACCGTCCCGCGACGCAACGTGGAGTACAAAGGCGCGTCCTTTGATGAGATGGACCTAGACGCAATTCTAGCCCGTAAGCCCCACGTGGTCCTGGTCGACGAGTTGGCGCATACGAACGTGGAAGGCAGCAAGCACGCCAAACGCTATGAAGACGTGATGGAGCTGCTGAACGCGAGAATCGACGTTCTCTCCACCATGAACGTGCAGCACATCGAAAGCCTAGTGCCGATCATCCGTAGCATTACCGGCATCCAGGTCCGGGAAACAGTGCCGGACTGGGTTATGCAGAGGGTGACCGAAATCGTTCTGACGGATTTGACACCGGAAGCGCTGCAGACCCGAATGCGCCGGGGCGACATCTATCCCCTCGAACGGGCGGAACGAGCTCTCGGACATTTCTTTCGGCCGGGAAACTTGCTGGCGCTTCGCGAGCTGGCGCTGCAACAGGTGGCCCGGGCGGTCGACCGAAGCCTCGAATTGTATTTGGAGAAGGAAGAGGGCGGAAAGAACCTCGGGGTCCGCGAGCGCATCGCGGTTGGCGTCAGCTCCAGTCCTGCGGCCCAGTACTTGATTGCCCGTGCGGGCCGCATGGCGCAACGCATCGATGGAGAACTGTTCGTCATCTACGTCGACATCGGGGTGGACGACGATCCGGAGAACCAGCGGTCTTTGGCGCAGAATCTACAGTTCGCTCGCAATTTGGGTGCCCAGGTCATCTGTACCAAAGGCAAGAGTGTCGCCGAAGAAGTTGCCAAGATCGTGCGCGAGAAGCACATCACACAAGTGGTCTTCGGGCGCTCGGCGCAGAGCGGATGGCGTCGTTATCTGTACCTTTCGGTAATCCACAAATTCTTGCGCGATGCCCCGCCGGTCGACGTTCACATTGTCACGCAGGAAGTGAAGTGAGGCGAGCCCCATTCTCGGCCTCGACGACCCAGGCAGACCTAGGAAATTCTGAGAAGCGGAAAGTCGACGATTGTTTTCGAACGGCCTGCCGGAACTCTCCTCAAGCACGCGAGTCCTCTACTCTCACCGCAGCCATCCCTCCCCGCCCAGCGTTGGCATAAGAGGTTCGTAACGGCGGAAGAACGTTTACGAACTCTTTATGAATCTTTTACTCGAAATTTACGCTTCTTCCTGTCCAATGATCTGAGTACCTCTGACTCTGGTGGTGCGCGTCGCGATAGACGTGGGTGAGCGCGCGTGCAACCGAACCCACATGGGGCGATCGAGAAAGGACAGTGTTCGATGTCGATCCAGGAAGTATCCCCCGAACAATTAGCAGAACTTCTTCATCATTATCACCAGGCCCTGGCGCCGGATTTTGGCTGCTCGGGAACAGCCAACGTGGAAGCATGGGAGAAAATGCCGCAGCCGGAGAAGAATCGTCTGATCGCTGCGGCCCGCCTGGCCGTATTGGAATTGGCCGCAACTGGCAGCGGACAGGAAGATTCCCGGCGCTATTTCGCAGAGCCGGGTGAAGCCGAATGGGGCTGCTAGACCGGGATGATTCGCTGTCGTCGACCCCGGCCGATACAATCTCCGCACTGAGCCATGCGTCGCCTACCGCCGTGTTCCGACTTCGTGGTCAATAGCACAGCGAAACCGACTTGTCGCACGCCCTGTGTTACGAGTCATGACGCGATCCGTTTCGATCGAGCGTGGGGTGGGTGCCGCCAACGGTTGTTCCTCAAGACTATTTTGAAATTCTGTGCTCGGGACCGGCGGCCGGGCAGTTGGTAGGAAAGAAAACTATCGGCAGAATGGATCGAGGAGAGCGATGATCGAAGATTTGCTCTATGTGCTGGTTACGATCGCATTTTTTCTACTTTCGATCGCCTACGTGCATTTCTGTGAGCGGGTGAAGTGAGGAGGGTGATATGAGCGCGGAATCCATCATCATGCTCGTCATTAGTGCCTTAACCGCGGTGTATCTGTTTTATGCGCTGCTGCGTCCGGAGAAGTTCTGAGATGACAGCGAACGGCTGGTTTCAAATCCTATTCTTTCTCTTGCTGATCTTCCTCGTGACCAAGCCCCTGGGCGTCTATATGACACGGGTCTTCAGCCGCGAGCGGACGTTTCTCGACCCGGCATTGCGGCCGCTCGAGAAGTTGCTCTATCGCGTGACCGGAGTGGCGGAGGATCACGAGATGCGCTGGACCGAGTATGCCATCTCCATGCTCTTGTTCAGCTTGGTTTCGATGTTGGTGCTGTACTTGGTCGAGCGCGTCCAGGGCTGGCTGCCCTTGAATCCGCAGAAATTTGGAGCAGTCAGTCCGGCTGCTATGGCCTTCAATACCGCCGCGTCCTTTACCACGAACACGAACTGGCAGAACTATTTCGGGGAAGCGACGATGAGCTATTTCACC
>JASHSL010000473.1 GCA_030040855.1 Terriglobales bacterium | reverse complement strand
GGCGGCGGTGCCGACGGCGATGGCGAAGTACATCTCTTCCTGGTCCTGATCGATCAACAACAGGGACCAAGTCTCGGGCCGGATATATTCCGCCATCTTTTCCATGATGGTTTGCAGGATGGAATCGCGGTCGAGAGAGGAGGTCAGGGCCTTGGCCACGTCATGGAAAATGGCCAATTCCTGTACCTGCCGCTTCTGGTGGGCCGCTATGGCCTTAGTCATGAACACGAGCCTCTGGTTTCCGAGCGCGGGTCCTAAGATTATATGCATGGCACAAAAGTGGGGGGAAGGAACGTTCGTAACCCCTTCTATGATCTCCGTAAACGATTGTCAAGAGAGCTAGTTGCATTTTTTGCCCTCTTCGCGCCGCTCCTCGGGAGGCAGCGGAAGCATGGTCAACGGGCAGGTAACCCCGAGCCGTAACATAGTATTTATTATTTAATAATAATAAGCGACAATTCATACTTCTTTCCCAGGAGATCGGTCGGGTGCCATCGTTGGGAGCACGCTTGAGACTGGAGCGAGAGCAGCGTGGAATCACGCTCGATCAGATCTCCCGCGCTACCAAGATCGGAACCCGTTTCCTGCGGGCCCTCGAACAAGACCATTATGAGCAGCTGCCAGGAGGCATTTTCAATAAGGGCTTTATCCGCGCCTATGCCCGCTTTCTGGGTTTAAATGAGGAGGAAGCTGTCGCCGAATACTTGGCCGCAACCAGCCCAGAGGAGCTGAGCCCGGAGGTTCCGGAACTAGGCGCGCAACCGCAGGTGAAAAGCGAACGGGCCGGGAGCCTTCCGTGGGGAACCTTTGCCCTGCTTCTGCTCGTCGTCGCCTTGAGCTTTGCCATTTGGGGATCCTACAAAAGAGAGCCGGGCACCCAGGTGAAGCAGTCGGTCGCCTCTACCCCCAACTCGCGTGGCTCAACTGCAGTCCCAGCCTCGAGTGCATCCCTAGATTCTCGGACGCCCGCGGCCGAGCACCTCGCTTCCCCATCCGACAAGTCCGGGGAGGTTGCTCCTCAACCTCCTCCTGCAGGGCAGCGCGCTCCGGCCGATTCTCCGGGACCAACTGGAGCCGGAGCCTCACCTCAGTCGCCCCCAAGCAAGTCTCCGGTGTCGCCTGCATCCTTGGTGACGGCGTCCTTTGTCGTTCGCATCAAAGCGCACCAGAATGCCCGGGTAGCGATCACGGCCGACGGGACCAAGCTGCGCGAGGAAACACTCATGGGCGGTAGCGAGAAGTCCGTCAGGGCATCTAACCAAGTCATCATCAAGACCGGAAACCCGGGCGCCCTCGACTTTGAGTTTAACGGCCAGAAGCTGCCCAATCAGGGGACTGACGGGGAAGCCAAGACCTTGGAGTTTGGTCCCAACGGCTTAGAGGTTACGATTTCCAGCCCGCGATGACCGAAAACGCCAGGGAAGGGAAAACTGCCGACGTGCTCCGCCGCCTCCATCGGGTCTCCCGCCGGTGGTGGCGTCGCCTGTGCGATCCCCTAAACTCCATTGCACTGGAACGCCTTCTCTGATAGTTTCTAAATGATCTGAAGCCACTCGTACCGCGTATTGTTCGCCTGCCGGATGTGATGCCCGTTGCCAAGGAGAGGTTCGTGCCACAGAAAAACCCGTACCTGTTTACCTCTGAATCCGTGACCGAAGGCCACCCCGATAAAATGGCTGATCAGATCTCCGATGCCATCCTCGATGCCTGTCTTCTCGAGGATCCGGACAGCCGTGTCGCTTGCGAGACTTTGATGACCACGGGATTAGCCTTCATTGCCGGAGAGATTACTACCAAAGCATATGTGGATTTTCCTTCCATCGTGCGTGGCACCGTGATGTCGGTCGGCTACACCGACGCGGCTTACGGCTTCGACCACGAAACCTGTTCGGTCATCTCCTCCATCCACGAGCAATCCCCGGATATCGCATTGGGCGTCGATCCCGGCGGGGCTGGCGATCAGGGAATGATGTTTGGATACGCGACGCGGGAGACTGCGGAGCTGATGCCGACGCCCATTCTGCTGGCCCATCGTCTTACCCAGCGGCTGGCGCAGGTTCGTAAGAGTGGACAGCTGGATTTTCTCCGCCCGGACGGTAAGTCCCAGGTGACGGTTGAGTACGACCGAAACAACAAACCGCTCCGCGTCGATGCCGTGGTGGTTTCAACCCAGCATTCGGAGACCATCGATACCAAGCGCCTCCGCGCCGAGGTCCTGCAGCACGTCATTCAGCATGTGATCCCGGCGGAGATGCTTGACGCCGATACTAAGTACCACGTCAATCCTACCGGGCGATTTGTGGTCGGCGGGCCGATGGGGGACACCGGTTTAACCGGCCGCAAGGTCATCGTCGACACCTATGGCGGCATGGGCCGCCACGGCGGCGGATGTTTCAGCGGAAAAGATCCAACCAAGGTCGACCGCTCGGCTGCCTACATGGCCCGCTACATCGCCAAGAATATTGTCGCCGCCGGACTGGCCGACCGCTGCGAAGTGCAGCTTGCCTATGCTATTGGCGTGGCCCAGCCGGTCAGTGTGATGGTGGATTGCTTTGGAACGGCGAAGGTCGATCCCGCGATGGTCCCGGAGTTAGTGCGAGCCCATTTCAATCTCACGCCCAAAGGCATTATCGAGTCATTGAACCTGCGGCGCCCGATTTATAAGAAAACAGCTGCGTATGGACATTTCGGCCGCAAGGACCCCGACTTCAGCTGGGAGTTCACCGACAAGGCTAGCAAACTGGCCAGCGATGTTGGGTTAGGGGAGCCGGTGGTGCAGGATAGTCGTAAACCTGAAGAGTTTGGCCCGGGAACTCGCTCCGTTTGTTGAACAGCAGGTTATCATCGCAAGCAACATGAGGGATTTAGGGTTGCGCAATACTGAAGTCTACATTCCTCGTCGCCTCCGGACCTCGGACTGACGGCAGGGGAAAACCGGGGAGGGAGATCTGCGTTCCCACCTCTAGGTTTCGAGCATCCAATTCAGTTATCGTGGCAAATGGCCGCAGGAGGCCTATGGCAACGTCACCGACACAAGTGCAGTGTGATATAAAGAGCATCGAATTCGCCGATCTGGGCAAGAAGCGCATTGACTGGGCAAACCAGTCGATGTAGGTCTTGCAGATCATCCGTAAGGAATTCATCAAGAACCAGCCGCTCAAGGGAGTCCGCGTCTCGGCGTGTCTGCACGTGACGGCGGAAACGGCCAACCTGGCGATCACGCTTCGCGATGGCGGCGCCGATGTCGTGCTCTGCGCCTCCAATCCACTCTCCACCCAGGATGATGTCGCAGCCAGCTTGGTGCGCGATCAGGGAATTTCCGTGTTTGCGATCAAGGGCGAGGACAACGATACCTATTACAGCCACATTTTGGCGGCCCTCGATCATAAGCCGCAAATCACCATGGATGACGGGGCCGATTTGGTCACCACCCTGCATACCAAGCGCCAGGATGCGCTCGAGGGAGTGCTGGGCGGAACGGAAGAGACTACGACGGGCATCATCCGGCTGCGGGCCATGGCCAAGGAGGGCGTGCTGCGCTTTCCCATCATTGCGGTCAACGATGCCGACACCAAACATCTGTTTGACAATCGCTATGGGACCGGACAATCCACCATTGACGGAATCATTCGTTCCACCAATTATCTGCTCGCGGGGTCGAGGTTTGTGGTCGCCGGTTATGGCTGGTGCGGGCGTGGCTTGGCGAGCCGGGCTCGTGGTGCCGGGGCGGAAGTGATTATTACCGAGGTGGATCCGACCCGAGCTTTGGAGGCCGTGATGGACGGCTTCCGCGTGATGTCCATGCACGAGGCGGCAAAGATTGGCGACATTTTCTGTACGGTCACGGGAAACAAGAGCGTGCTCACCCGGGAGCATTTCGAATTGATCAAGGATGGGGCGATCATCTGCAATTCGGGCCATTTTAACGTTGAGATTGATATCGCAGCGCTCGAGAAGATGGCGTCTTCGAAACGTATCACCCGCCATTTCGTAGAGGAGTATTCGCTGCGAGACGGGCGCAAGATCAATCTGCTAGGCGAAGGCCGGCTGATCAACCTGGCTGCCGCCGAAGGACATCCCGCGTCGGTCATGGACATGAGCTTCGCCGACCAGGCGCTATCCGTCGATTACCTGGTCAAGCACGCCAAGACTCTAACAGCCAAGGTTTACCGAGTTCCCGACGATCTCGACAAGCGGGTGGCCAAGCTGAAGCTAGAATCCATGGGAATCAAGATTGACCGCCTGACCCCGGAACAAGAAGAATATCTGACGGGATGGAGCGAGGGAACGTAAGGTTCTGGCCTTGCGCTCTAACTCTTGAGCACCAGGACCACGATCCGTCCGTCGGAATGAAACTCCCCTCCTGTCGCGGTCTTTGCCGTCGTCAGCGGATCGGCTGGCGTAACGTGGTCCCGCTGGACAACCAGCCCGGTTGACGAAAGCGTGCCATTGACATATTCGCGTTCGCCGTCGATGGCCGGATCGATCTTGTGCGTCACTCCGTTGTTACGCTGGTCTCGCTCGAACCCGATATCGTGGGTGGCGGCCACGCACCACAACGGCCGCCCATTGACCTCATACGGCGACTTCCAGACACGCAGGTGGTTGCGTGACATTGCGACCTTCACCGGCTCGGCGTGAGCGAATCCATAGTCCTGTGGCCGGTTGAACAGATAGAGCGTACTCATCGGCATGGTGAGATAGTCCCTTTTCTCGACGGACTCCAACAGTGCATTGAACACGGCACCTTCCACCGACTTATCGACCTTCACCCAGCCGGCGGTGGTGAAGGCTTTCACCATCTGGTCCTCGGTTCCCACAATCAGCACGTTCACCATGTCGCCGGGCCTGCCGTTGGGATCCGAAACGCGCCGCGGGATTTTGCTGAGCAACTGAGGCGTGATACCCGGCACAGGGGTTTCCGCGGGCCCGCCGACACTCGTCGCCGACGCCGAACCCTCGTCCAAAACTTCGATCTTGACCTGGAAGCTTCCCGTTGCGGCCGAGGCGTCGCTCAAGCTTTGATTGATCCCGACATACAGTCTTCCTGCCACCGGCACCTCGTATTGCTTGCTTTCACCGATCAGAAACGCCTGCGCATAGTCGCTCGAGCCAATGCGGCCGATCAATGCACCATGGCCGGCATCCGTCACGGCATATTGGTGGATCAGATCAGCCCAATTGCGGCTGAGCCCGGCCGGACCAAACGTTCCCGCAGTCCGCATCTTCCCCTGGTACGAGTTGTCGACCGGATAGGTTATCGTCCCGGTGGCCGTGAAGAGCAGCTTTGCGCCTCCCCGCAGGTCGACGTTTGTGTCGACCCATTCCTTGGTTCCGGGCACGTCGATCTGGTAGGTGCTGCCCTTCTTTGCCGCAATCGCTTGCTCCGCCGCCTTGCCCGTGCTCAATCCCGCCCACAACACCAGCGCCGCTAACGGCACGGCAATACTTCTCTTCTTCCTAATATTCATGGCTTGTGCAAGCCCTTCACTGAACGAACATACGACAGTTTATTATCGGTCAAAGTTTCCCGCAACAATGGGACGAAGGCAGGGAAGGTCTTCACGTTACCTCAAAACGCGTGAATCTACAGGGTTTGCGGATCTCATGATCACTCCAAGTCTCCCCGCGGCAGTCAAGCGCCAAGCCGAGCGCCCAGGGAGATGATCCGAGAAGAGAGGGAATTGGCCTGACGCTCAAAAAACGCTGCGGTGGCATGCGGAAGCGGGCGCAAACGCTCGATCGTCGATTTTGAACCAGCATCCGAGCGGCGCAGGTTAGGAGGATGCTCTCGCAATCCCGATCGAGCGCAAACTGGAAAGATACCCCACTGAGAACGTTACCACTGTGCCAATCGGTACATACCAGGTCCAGGGAACCCGGGTACCCAGCCAGATCCATAACGCAACTCCAAAGCCGCACACCATGCCAACGATCGCCCCACGCTGGTTGGCGCGCCGACTCAGCACTCCAAGCAGGAAAACGCCCAGCAGTGCGCCGTAAGCGACGGATGCAATCTCGAGCCCAACTTCAACCACTCTGCCAGCCTTGTGGAGCGCAAGCAGCGCCAGCGCGAACAAGATGAGTGCCCAAACCAGTGTGGTCAAGCGGGAAAGCTGCAGCCTCCGGCGCTCCTCAAGCTGTGCTTTGTGCTGCAGATAGAAGTCAACGATCGAAGTGGAAGAGAGGGAGTTCAGTGCCGCGCTCAGATTCGACATCGCGGCAGCCAGGATGGCCGCGATCAGCAACCCGGAAATCCCATGCGGCATTCGAGTCACGATGTAGGTCGGATAGATCCGGTCAGCTCGGCCAAACCACGCCGACGGCTTGCCATAGTAGGCGAACAGCATCACGCCGATGAGCAAAAAGAGGGCAAACTGGAAAAAGATGACGACTCCGCTCGAAAGCAGAGCCGCGACCGACTGCCGCTCGTTTCGTGCCGCGAGAAGCCTCTGCACGATCAGCTGGTCGGTGCCGTGGCTCGCCGTGGTCAAAAAGGCTCCCCCTAGCAAACCCGCCCAGAATGTGTAGGGTGTCCACACATCTGGGGAAAAGTCGAAGACGCGCAATTTGCCGGCATGGATGGCGATCTCGTGAATGGCCGGCCACCCTCCCGGAACTCCATGAAGGATGGTGAACAGCCCGACGATGCCGCCCCCGACGTAAATCAAGGTTTGGATGACATCCGTCCAAATCACGGCTGCCAGTCCACCTTCGAAGGTGTAGATCAGTGTCAGTGCGGTGATGATGGCGATGGAGGCAATTTCGCCTGTGCCGAGCGCAATCCCTACCACAATCGAGATGGCATAGATGCGAACGCCTTCGGCTGCGGCGCGGGTGAGAAGAAACAGAGCGGCGGTTAAGGATCGCAGCTTGCGGCCGAAGCGGCGCTCCATGAACTCATAGGCGGTGAAAAGATCGCCCTGGAAATATTGCGGCAGGAGAGTGAAACTGATCACCACGCGCCCCACGAGATACCCGAGCACGACCTGCAGGAAATTCAGATTCGTGTCGTAAGCCAAGCCGGGAATGCTGATAATGGTCAGAGTGCTGGTTTCGGCCGCGACAATCGACAGGGCAATCGCCCACCAGGGTATATTGCGGTCGGCGAGGAAGTAATCGCGCAAGGAGCGCTGGCGTTTCCGAAAACGGAGCCCGAACGCCGTGATTCCCGCGAGGTAAACCGCAACTATGGCGAGATCAAGTCTATTGAGAGCCATATTGGCGGGATCGACTTCTCCAGCGTACCGGGCTTCTTAGGGCAATGGATAGAGCCGTCATCAAGGGATTAAACAGTTCAGTATTTTATTGAATATTATGATATTTTATGACATTTTAGGACACGATGAAACTCAGTCAATGGGCAAAAGAACAAGGACTCAGCTACAAAGGGGCCTGGCGTATGTGGAAGACCGGCCAATTGCCAGTCCCTGCCGAACAGCTTCCCACCGGCACCATCCTCATCAAGGACGTCAAGGCTGGTGGGGATGCGGTGGGACTCTATGCCCGAGTCTGTTGCGCGGATCAAAGAAAGGACCTCGAAGCGCAATTGGGGCGCCTGCTGGTTTACGCGCAGCAGCATGGCTGGACGGTTAGGCAAGCCGTAGCTGAGGTTGGTTCCGGCCTGAATGGGCAGCGTCCCCAACTGAAAAAACTCCTGGCTGATGCCAAGGTGCAGACCATTGTGGTGGAACATCGGGACCGGTTGCTGCGGTTCGGCGCCGAGTATGTCGAGGCCGCGCTCGCGGCCCAGGGACGGAAGCTGGTAGTGATGGAACGTTCCGAGGTGAAGGACGACCTGGTCCAGGATATGCTCGAGGTACTGACGTTTTTCTGTGCCCGCCTTTATGGACGCCGCTCTGCCCGAAATCGGGCGAAAAAAGCCCTACAGACCCTTCGTGAACCAACGGCCCCCTAAGCCAGCCCCAGGCCAGCCATCCTACATGACGGACGATTTGCACACTTGACTGGGCGCTGGGTGGTACTATGGTTGGCGAAGAAAAAGAGAATATCGCAGTTTCTTGACCCTCCGCCTTGAGTTGGCTCGACAACCTGACGAGGAGAATCCGCAAAGCCAGGGAGACTGTCGCCAAGCTGGCCAAACGCATGCCTGGGTCTGAGCCGCTGCATCAGAAGCGGGGGCGTTTGGCGAATCTCTAGCACCGTTGAGCAAAAACTGCAAAGCGACCAACAATCAGGCCGGACGCACCTC
>JASHSL010000472.1 GCA_030040855.1 Terriglobales bacterium | reverse complement strand
AAGCTCAGCCCGGTAGGTCACTCAATCAATACCTGTGGCCGGGATCGGAACGAGAACCATTTCGCCGACCGGCCTTTACCATGGTTTTGCCGCAAACTCGGCTCGAGCTAATCCGTCTGCGACGGCGAGGTGGAGGCCAGTTCGGAGACTTCCGAGAGTTGTTTGAGCACCTGGCGGAGCTGGTGCAAAACCTCTCGCGCGCCCTCCGCTTTCATGGTAAATCGTAGCATCTGGTCCGGGGTAAACTGCGAGTCCGGCTCCGAGGAGACGAATCGCGCCAGTTTCGCGGGGTCAATCGCGGCGTCGGGGCGGAACCTCACGGTGACGCTTTCGCGCTTGCGGTCGATTGCCGTCACACCGACTCGCAGGGCCTGCAGTTTGAGCGAAGCATATTCCAGAAGATTGGCGACGGCCGCTGGCGGCTGCCCATAGCGATCTTCGAGTTCTTCGCGGACGCTCCCGAGCTGGGATTCGGATTCCACTCCGGCAATGCGCTTGTACATGCGCAAGCGCTGATTCTCTTGCTCAATGTACTCGGGCGGAATACGGATGTTCAGCCCGAGATTGAGTTGAATCTTGCCTTCCTCGGGTGCCGCCTCCCCTTTTAACTCGCGCACGGCACGATCCAGCATTTGCGTGTAGAGCTCGAAGCCGACGACTTCGATGTGGCCGCTCTGTTCGCCTCCCAACAGATTCCCGGCACCCCGCAGCTCCAGATCGAGAGCGGCGATCTTGAAGCCCGCCCCGAGATCGGAAAATTCCTTGAGCGCCGCCAGCCGACGGCGAGCAATGGGCGTCAGTTCGATATCGGCGGGGATCAGCAAGTAGGCATAGGCGCGGCGATTGGAGCGTCCAACCCGCCCGCGCAATTGGTACAGCTCGGAAAGTCCGAAGCGATCGGCACGGTTGATGATGATGGTGTTGCACAGGGGGATATCCAGGCCGTTCTCGATGATGGTAGTTGCCGCCAGGATGTCGGCTTCGTGATGCATGAACTTCAGCATCACCTTCTCCAGCTCTCCTTCTGACATCTGTCCATGGCCTACGACGATGCGTGCCCGGGGAACGAACTCTTGCAGCTTGGCGGCAATCTCCCAGATGCTCTCCACCCGGTTGTGCACGAAATAAACCTGTCCGCCGCGTTCGAGCTCCTGCTCGAGCGCGGAGTGAATCAATTTCTCGTCCCAGCTGGCGACCACGGTTTGAATTGCCATTCGGTCCTTCGGCGGGGTTTCGATCAAGCTCAAGTCCCGCAAGCCCACCAACGACATGTGCAGGGTTCGCGGAATCGGCGTAGCCGACATGGACAGCACATCCACTTCCTTGCGCATCTGCTTGAGGCGTTCCTTGTGGCGAACCCCGAAGCGTTGCTCTTCGTCAACGACCAGCAGGCCGAGATCGGCGAACTTGATGTCCTTCGACAGCAGGCGATGGGTACCAATCAGCACGTCGATCTTGCCCGCTTCCAGCCTTTCGAGAATCTGTTTCTGCTGTTTCGCACTGCGGAAGCGGCTGATCATGTCGACGTTGACGGGAAAGGCCGCAAATCGCTGCTTGAAGGTCTCATAGTGCTGAAAGGCCAGAACGGTGGTGGGCGCGAGCACGGCGACTTGCTTATTGTCGTTGACCGCTTTGAAGGCGGCGCGCATGGCGACTTCCGTCTTGCCGTAGCCGACGTCGCCGCAAAGCAAGCGATCCATGGGCTGCGACGTTTCCATGTCGCGTTTGACGTCGCGAATGGCACATTCCTGGTCTTCGGTTTCACTGTACTCGAAAGCGTCTTCGAACTCCCGCATCCATTGCGCGTCCGCGGAAAACGCGTGTCCCGGGGCTGCCTTACGCTGGGCATAGAACTTCAGCAATTCGTCCGCCATGTCCTGCATGGCCTTGCGCACCCGAGCCTTGGTTTTAGCCCAGGCCGCCGTGCCCAGATGGTTCAGCGCCGGCTTGGCGCCTTCCGAGGAGCGATACTTCTGCACTAGGTCCAGGCGGGTTAAAGGGACGTAGAGGCGCGCCCCTTCGGCATAGGCGAGCAACATAAACTCGGCCTTGCCGTCGTCTTGCTGAATCTCTTTCAGACCTTGGTACTGGCCGATGCCGTGTTCCACATGCACCACATAGTCCCCGACCTGCAGATCCCGAAAATCGGAGAGAAAGGCCGATGTCTTCGAGGTTCGCCGCTGGGGGCCAGAGACCACCAAGTCCGACTCATCGAACAGGTCGCGCGCCCCGAAGATGGCGAGGTGGGCGTCGGGCAGGATTACGCCATCGGGCACATAGGCTTTGACTAGCGTGGTAATCAGGATTTCGCCGGCGAAGTATGCCGTTTCATCGGCATAACTGCCTCCGCCCCGGGTGCGGCTGCCCAAGCGAAAGGAAAGATTGTTTTCGCTGAACAGATCGGCGAGACGCTCCACTTCCCCGGTATTGGGAACGGCAATGAGCACCCGGTGCGAGGCGCTCTTCTGTTGTTTCACCTCTTCGAGCAGGCCGGCCACGGAACCATGAAAGCGCTGCGAAGGCTGGCAATGAAAAGCGGCCGCCTCCGCCTTTCCGGGGCACGAAATCTCCAGTTGTTCGAGATTGATCCCGGGAAGCTCCGCCAGCGTCTGCCACCACGCCGCCGGCGGGAGGTAAAGCTCCTCGGGCCGGACCAGGTTGCCGACGCCACTGCGCTCGTGCGCCTCCTCGATGCGAGACCAGAGATGATCAAATTCGTCCTTGAGGTGATCGGGTTCGTCGGCGATGACCACGGCGTTTGGCAGCAGGTCGAAGAGGGTGCGATCGGCGCCCGCGACCGGTGCATAAAATTCCCATCCCGGAAAAACCGGGATGCCGGCGGAACGGACTGCCTGCTCCACCCCTCCACCGCGGATGCGCTCGCGCGATAGCCGGGCATGAATGGCGCCCAGCAGGTCTTCGCTCAGCGGGGTCTCAGTCAGAGGCAGAAGCAGGGTTTCGTCGAGGGGCGTCGACGATCGTTGGGTGGCCGGATCGAACTTGCGGATCGACTCCACGTCGTCGCCGAAGAACTCGATACGCCGCGGACGATCCGCCTCGGGAGGATAAACGTCGAGAATCCCCCCCCGCAGGGCGTATTCCCCAGGCATCTCCACGAGGTCCGTCGCGACATAGCCGACGGCCTTCAGATGACGCAGCAAGGGATCGACCTCAATGGCCTCGCCCCGCCGTACGACGCGCGCCAAGTCGGCATAGTACTCTGCCGAACGCAAGCGCAGGGCGGAGGCGGCAATGGGCGACACCAGAATGGAGACAGCCCTGCTGGCCGCCTTCCAAAGCGTGACGGCGCGTTCTTCCTGGATCTCGGGATGCGGCGAGAGATTTTGAAACGGCAGGACGTCGCCACTCGGCAGCGCAGCGATCGAATTGCCTCCATCGCCACCCGTCAGGCTGCGAAAAGCCTGTAACACCGGAACCAGATTCTCGGCGGCGCGATTATCGGGGACGACCACGACGAACGGCCGACCCGAGGCACGCTGCAGCAGGACCAGAAGCAACGCTTTGGCGGTGGGAAGGAGGCCAGAAACACTTACCCGCCCCGTGCCCTCTTCGAGATGGGAGGTTACACGCGAGAAAGCAGGTAGTTTTTCCACGTCCGCGAAGAGATCGCGAACGAAGGACAGAACCATCGCCTATTAATTTTAACAGGAGCGTGCACGCAGCAAGCAAGCTCGACCCGCCCGGCGGAGACAGCGCGTCGACCGATTCAGCTGCGCAGCACGGGCCGGGTTAGGCAGGTGGGGCCACCACCACCATTGATCGACAACTCGGAACCAGAGAACGTACGAACATCAAATCCTGCGGCCCGCAGCTTGGCGTTGGTTCTTGCGTTCTCCTCCAAGGCAAGAAGCCGCCGATGGCCGAGCGAGAGCACATTACACGCCAGGGTTTCTCTCTCCGGGTAGTCGATCTCGATCAAGCTGTAGCCTCGAGCCTCAAGCAGTTGCACGGTCTCGACCGCCAGCCAGGGCAGGTCGACGAGCGCTGTCTGTTCATCGAGCAAGCTGAGGAGCGACATCAGATGCAAGCAGGCGGATGGACCCGAGCCATAAGGCAGAGGTGCCGAGATCACCTCAATCCCCCTGCCAGCGAGCGCCCTGCGCATCTGCTCGATTCCGGCCGGGTTGGTTCGGTAGCCGTTCCCTACCAACAGCGTCTTCGGATCGAGCCATACCATGTCCCCAGCCTCGGTCGAAGCGGGCTCGGTGATTTTCGCCAGCATGGGCAGGTTGCCCATGATGCGAAAGAAATTCAGGTGCAGCTGGGCTTCCGCCATACGGTTCGGCTTCCCCGGGTGCATCACAATCAAACCGAAATCTGTCGGCAAGGAAGCATCGTGAGCGTAAACAGCATCCAGAGTGAACTCGTTGGCCGGAGGCAATTCCAACACCTCGGCGCCGGCCATTTCCAGTTGCCGACACATCTCCACATGCTGGGCCTGGGCCGTTTCGTAGTCGGGGCGGTGGAGGAATCCGAGCTGTTCCCATCGTGCCGCGCGCTCCGGTTTGTCCCAACCCGCCGTTCTCGGGGAGCAGACAACCACCCGGCGTAGCGGGTCGACCATCGAATGTCCATTCGATTGCCCCGTTTCCGCGGGCCGCAGCCTATCCGCCAGCGATCTTCCGGAGTGCCTCGCCATGACGGGAATCTTGACTGCAGCCGGGGCAAAAAGCAATCCTGGTCGACAGGATTTGAAACCATGAGCGGCAGCTCACGCTGCGGATGGTTTTGGGGAAATCGAAAGGCAAGAGGAAAAAAGGGGACGGCCCGGAGCCCCCCAAGGCCGTCCGCTAACACCCTCGGTTAGGAAGGTTTGCTTAAAGAAGGTTAGGACAGCCTTGTTGCACAAGTATTGCGAAGAGGTGAATTTCCAGTAAATTCTGCCTGGACTCGGCCCTCGCACCTTTCTGGTCGCACGGGCGGCGCCCTCAGCAAGAGGATGGCTCCGGCCGCTAAGCCGATGCGCTCGCATGCACCCCACACTGGTACCATGGTTTCGGCCCTTGAGGAGGTGCCATGGCCCGCAAAGTCGAGATTTCGCGCAGACTACAACAACGCGCCGAGCGATTCCTTCCCGGGGGTGTCAATTCGCCGGTGCGCGCCTTCCGGGCAGTGGGAGGAGATGCGCCGTTCGTTGTGCGCGGCGAGGGTTCGCACATTTTCGATGCGGACGGAAATGTCTACATCGACTATGTGGGTTCCTGGGGACCGATGATACTGGGCCATGCCGCCCCTGGTGTGGTCGAAGCAGTCACTCGAGCCGGGCGCAAGGGTACGAGCTTCGGCGCCTCCACCCCGGGCGAGGCGGATCTTGCGGAAATCGTGATCTCGGCGTTTCCCCATGTGGAGAAAGTGCGCTTCGTCAACTCCGGGACGGAAGCCACCATGTCAGCCATACGCTTGGCCCGCGCCTACACCCGCCGCAACTACATCGTGAAGTTCGAGGGCTGTTACCACGGCCACGCCGATGCCCTGCTGGTCAAAGCAGGTTCGGGCGTGGCCACCCTGGGAATTCCGGGCTCGGCGGGTGTGCCGGAGGAGTTCACGCAGTTCACGCTCGCGCTTCCCTTCAACGACACCGATGCCCTGGAACAGGCCTTCACGAAATTCCGGCGTCAAATTGCCTGTGTGATCGTAGAACCCGTCGTCGGCAACATGGGCTGCGTGCCACCCGGATCCGGATACCTCGAAGCGCTCCGCGCGATCACCCGGCGAGAGCAGAGCCTACTGATCTTCGATGAAGTCATGACGGGATTTCGCCTCGCCTTTGGCGGCGCCCAGGAGCTCTACGGGATCACCCCCGATCTGACCACCATGGGGAAAATTATCGGCGGTGGCCTGCCGGTGGGCGCCTATGGCGGTCCTACGGAGATCATGAATCTGGTCGCCCCCCTCGGGCCCATGTACCAGGCGGGAACGCTTTCGGGGAATCCGCTGGCGATGGCAGCCGGCTTGGCAACGCTCGAGTATCTGCGGGAGCACAAGCAGGAGATCTACCCGCGGCTGGAGCGGCTTAGTCGTGAATTAGTGACCGGCGTAGCCGCAGCCGCGAAACAAGCGGCCATCCCCATCTCCTCGAACCGTGTCGGCTCGATGTTCACATGGTTCTTCGCTCCCGGCCCGATCACCGATTGGGGTTCGGCTTCGAAAGCCGATACCGAAGCCTTCGCCCGCTTCTTCCGTTCCATGCTGGATGCTGGTGTGTACCTCCCGCCTTCGCAGTTCGAGGCGGCATTTCTAAGTGCGGCCCATCTCGAGGAGGACGTTCGCCAGACGGTCGAGGCGGCTAAGCAGGCATTCCAGCTGGTCAACGCCTAACTTCGCCACCGCCCCGGGGCAGACTGTGTGGGCCAAACCTAGCAAAGACTGGCTGCTCGCCGGCCCTCCCGTTCGAGCATCATTTGTTCGACCGTCACAAATTCGTAGCCTTGCGATTTATACCTGGCGATCAATCGATCGGTGGCCGCCACGGTCTGTGAACGATCGGCTCCGAATGCCTCCGGGCCTCCGTCGTGGAGGAGGATCACGTCGCCGCCGCGAACCTGGCCATACACTTTTTGCGTGATGTAGTCCTCTCCCTTTTCTTTCCAATCCCCGCCCGTCACACTCCACATCACCGGTTCGAGCCCCAATTGGCGGGCGATGCCAAAGGTCCCGGGCCGGCGCCCTCCATAAGGGGGTCGAAAAAGCCAGCTCCCACGCCCTACGGCGTCGGCGAGAGCCTGCTGACAGTGTTCGAGTTCCATTCTGGTTCGGCGTGCCGAGGCAAAAATCAGGTTGGGGTGGGAAAACGTATGGTTGCCAACCACGTGTCCCAAATGGGCGAGCTCACGCACAATATCGGGCCGCTGGGCGACGTAGCGGCCGATGAGAAAGAAGCTAGCCTGCACGCCGTGTCGGGCAAGAACTTCCAAGAGGCGAAGCGTGTGCGGGTCGTTTGGACCATCATCGAAGGTGAGGGCGAGCTTAAGAGAGCCACCGGGAAGGCCAACCAGACTTCGCCCGTACCACTGCCCCTTCGGCGACATGGTTTGGTAACCAGCTACGACGGCGACTGCACCTGCAGCGCCGCCGAGGATGCAGCCAGCTATCATGTGCCGATTGTAACTGCTCCCTCATGAGGGGAGCCATTTGCAGCATGTGCCAGCAAGCGCGTCGGCCCGGGACCGGAATCAACACCGGGAGAGGAGTGTCCGATAGCGCACACTCGATTTCGCAATCGTACAATCCTTGCCCGCCAGGCCGCTCGGCCAACGCCGCCGCACAGGACGATCGCGGCGTGATCGGTCGAGTCGTGTCAAAGTCGTAGGTGTGGCAGAGCAGGGAAAATATGACAGCCTCACGGAAGATCCGCAACCGGTGATGTTTCTCCCCATTCTGCAATCGCCATCCAGCCAGACCTTGCTGGTGCTTCGCTCCCACCGCAATCTACAGCAGCTGAACCTGGCGATCAGGACCAAACTGACCCAACTGGATGCTACCCTGCCTTTTGACGTCGAAACCCGTGACCGGGAGCTGGATTTTGTCCTGTTCGGCCCGCGTATGGCAACGATTTCCCTCGGAGTAATGGGGGTGATGGGCGCGATGCTGGCGGTGACGGGCATCTTTGGCATGGCGGCCTACGCGGTCAGCAAGCGGCTCAAGGAGCTGGGAATTCGGATCGCCGTCGGTGCCGAGCCGAAAGAAGTGTTAGAGGCAGCGTTGGGACGGGCGTTGAAACTCTTGGCTATTGGTTCGGGTGCTGGGCTGGTTCTCGGAATTTTGGCGAGCCGGCTGCTGGCTCTCATCGTGTATCAGGCAACTCCCCGCGATCCTCTCGTATTGGCGGGGGTGGTACTGGCGATGGTGTTGGTGGGGCTGGTAGCAACCTTGATTCCTGCGCGTCGCGCTCTTTCGCTCGATCCTTGGGTACTGCTGCGCGAGGAGTAAGCCACCGTTTTGCCCGGCAGCAGGGGTTACTCTTCCTTCAATTGCGGATGCGGATTGTCTCGCGTTATTCTGCCATCCGAAGCAGCCATTTCCTGAACCCATGGGCAATTTGTTCGAACTCCCCCGTTACCTCGCCGTGGAGGGCCCCATACGTGTGGGCAAGAGCACGCTGGCACGCGTCCTGGCGGAGCGGTTGAACGCTCAGCGCGTGATGGAACCGGAGGAGAATGCATTCTTGCAGGCCTTCTACGATGGCGAACGCGGGGCCGGGTTCCAGGCGCAGTTCGCCTTCCTGATCCGTCGATTTGAGCAGCTGCGGTCGCTCGATCTGGGCCCACACTCGCAGCGGGCGGTGGTCACGGACTTCATTTTCGAGAAGGACAAAATCTTTGCCTGTTTGAACCTGACCGACCAGGAGCTCGATACCTACAACCGCTATTACACCCATTTCCGCGATCAGCTCCCCACACCCGACCTGGTGATTTACCTGCAAGCTACTCCAGAGGTTCTGAAGAGGCGGCTGAAGAAAAAGAATGCCCCGGCGGAAAAGGCGATCAACGAAGAGTACCTCGAAGAAGTCATCCGAGCCTACGAGCATTTTTTCTTTCACTACACCTCATCCGACCTGTTGATCGTCAACACCTCGGAAATCGATTTTGTGGAGCGTAACGAGGATTTGCAGGACCTGCTTCGCAAAGTCTCGGCGCCGATCAAAGGCACGCAGTATTTCCTGCCCTTGGGACGGCAGGAGGCAGCGAGCGCGTAGGCCTGGCTTCCGGTCGGCCGCTCCTCAATCTCCTGTTGCCGTGGCCAAAACATTCCGACCACCAAGAATCGGTACTGCAGGCCCAAGTGACGAAAGTTCGCCTCGGCCGGGAGCACGAGTACTGGGGAAGGACTTGTGTTTTCAATGAGTCACGGGGTTTGGCAGGGCTCGCTCGAGTGCGCGTCGTCTGCTTCGAGACAGGGTTGTTCTGGCTCTCGGGGCGGGATCGACCGCGCAGCGTGGGGAGTGTACAATAGCCGAGAGTCCAGTCAGTAACCTGAGACTGGGACAGGCTCTATCCGCCTAAGGCGGAGGGGCACTGGGGGACCGCGTGAGTATCACACCGATTGGCGAGCCTCGCCACAAAGTTACTGTTGCCACCCTTCGAGAAAAAAAACTTCACGGCGAACCGGTTACGTGTTTGACGGCCTACGACTACGCCACAGGGCGTCTGGTCGACGAGGCGTCGATCGACATCATCCTGGTCGGCGATTCCTTGGCGCAAACCATGCTGGGTTACGAGAACACGCTGACGGTCACGCTCGAAGAAATGCTGCACCATACGCGTGCGGTTCGGCGCGGCGTGAAGCATGCCTTGCTGGTTGCCGATATGCCGTTCGGCTCCTTCCAGGTGACCGCGGACGACGCCCTGCGAAACGCCACGCGGTTTGTGAAAGAGGGCGGAGCCGAGGCCGTGAAGATGGAGGGCGGCAAGAAACGCGTCGATTTGATCCGCCGTGTCATTGACGCGGAGATTCCCGTCGCCGGCCACATCGGCCTCACGCCGCAGTCGGTCCACTTGATGGGCGGCTACAAAGTACAGGGCAAGACGCTCACGGCGATCGAGCAGCTGATGCAGGATGCCGTAGCTCTCGACCGGGCGGGCGTGGCCTGTCTCTACCTCGAAGGCATTCCCCGGGAAGTGGCGGCCATGATCACCGCAGAAGTCGCCACTCCAACCATTGGCATCGGGGCAGGGCCGGAGTGCGACGGTCAGGTACTGGTCTTCCACGACATCATGAATTTGACCTTCGGTGTCCCGGCCAAATTCGTGCGCCGGTACGGCGATGCCGCAGAGCTCATCCGTAACGCTGTCACCGCCTTCCGCAGCGACGTGCTCTCCCACCGATATCCGTCCGACGACGAGTCCTATCACCTTGCGAAGGACACCCGAGAGGCGCTCGAAACAGTGCTTGCCCGCAAGCAAGGCGTGCGGCCGTAAACCTTCCCCGCCGTAGAGCCCGAGAGCACACTCTCAGTGTGGTAGGTGGAGCAGTGGCCCAAGGGAAGGACTCTTGATGAAGATTGCCAAGACGATCCAGGAGATGCGGGAAGCCGTCCGCGACGCCAGGCGGGGGGGAGAAAGCCTGGGTTTAGTACCGACGATGGGTGCCCTGCATGAAGGGCATCTCTCGCTCGTTCGCGCCGCAAAAGCCAGGTGTGATGCGGTCGCCGTCTCGATTTTCGTAAACCCCCTTCAGTTCGGGCCGCACGAAGACCTGGCCAATTATCCCCGCGATTTCGCGGGCGACTGTCACCGGCTGGAGGGCGAAGGGGTTGACTTTCTATTCGCCCCCTCCGTCGAAGAGATGTATCCCGAGACATCCGTCACCTACGTCGAGCTAGAAGGGTTAAGCAAAAGGCTGTGTGGAGGGTCCCGCCCCGGACACTTTCGCGGGGTCGCCACCGTCGTCGCCAAGCTCTTCCACATCGTGGAAGCTGATCTGGCTTTCTTTGGGCAGAAGGATGCAGCCCAGGTCGCCATCCTCCGGCGCATGGTGAAGGACCTAAACTTCCCGGTTGAAATCGTGGTTTGCCCGATCGTGCGCGAGCCTGACGGACTGGCGATGAGTTCTCGCAACGCCTACCTCAATCCGCAAGAGCGCAAGTCTGCCTTGCAGCTCCATCGTTCGCTCAACGAGGTCGAAAGGCGGTTTCAGCAAGGTGAGCGCGACCCGGCCAGTTTGATCGAGGCGGGCAAGAATGTGTTGGCCCAGGAACCGGGGGTGCGCCTGGACTACTTTTCGATCGTTGATCCCGACACGCTTGTACCCGTGACCGGGTTGACGAGGAATGCCCTCGTGGCCGTCGCTGCCTTTGTGGGGAGTACACGGCTGATTGACAATGCCGTGCTGACCCCCTAGCTCGATCCGAACAAGGGCACATCCAAGGCCACGAAGCACACCCAAGGCGTCACCCCTGCGAACGCCGCAGCCTGGCCGGTCCAGAAACAAACGGATTGCCGGCGATCAAGTACCGCAAGGGCAATTCGGCAGCTTTGACAATTCCGATGCGGGGCGTGACCAGTATCTTGCCTACGCGAAAGCCATCCTCTTCGATGCGAAGGTCGGAATCGGCCTGGGTGAGGTCTTTGTCGTTGTCCCGAGTGCGGGTGACGCCAAACGCCTGAGCCAGTCTGCCCGGCCCACTGGTCAGCAGCCGTAAATCGCGATCGCGGCGAAGGGTGATGCCGCGGGCTCGAGTCATGGCCGCGATCCCCTCGAGCGGCTCCAAAGCGCGGAAAAGAACACCTCCCGCCACACCCTCCGGGTGGCAGGATACATTCAGGCAATAATGGTTGCCGTAGATGAAATAGACATAGGCACGGCCGGGGGGGCCGAACAGGACCTGATTGCGGGGGGTTCGCCCGGCAGCGGCGTGCGCCGCGGGATCGTCGCTTCCGAGATAGGCTTCAACTTCTACCACCCGGGCGGCGACAAGTTTTCCGTTTTCCTCGCGCACCAGAACCTTGCCCAATAACTCACGGCCCACGCGGCGGGGATCGCGATCATAAAACTTGTGCGGAACCAGTGCGCGCACTCGTCCGATCGGGTTCATTAATCTCGAACTCTCGCCGCACGACTGCTCCCCGCGCGCCGGAGAATGGCTAAGCAGTGCGTTTGAGATAATCCAACACCTCCTCCGCGTGCCCCTCGGCTTTCACATGGTCAAAGACATGCACGATCTTCCCATCGCCTCCGATCATAAAGGTCGTGCGCGCGATTCCCTTCACCTTCTTGCCATACATGTTCTTTTCTTTGAGCACGCCGTAAGCCTCAGCCACTTTCTTATCCACATCGGATAGCAAGGTGTAAGGCAGGTCGTACTTGGTTTCGAACTTCTTCTGCGTCGGGGGAGGATCTGCGGAGATGCCCAGGACCACAGCCCCGGCTTTCTTGAGTTTTTGGTAAGCCTCGCGGAACCCGCAGGCCTCAATCGTTCAACCGGGAGTGTCGGCCTTGGGAAAGAAGAAGAGAATGACGGTTTTGCCGCGAAAGTCTTTCAGCGCGACCTTCTGAGCGTTCTGGTCGGGCAAAGTGAAGTCGGGAGCTATATCATAGATATTCATGGAGGGCTTGTTTCACCGAACCAATTTATACCGCAACCTGCGTGGCCTCGTCATCCGTGGTCTGGTCCTTCTGGCTGCCGCGGGCCTTGCGTTCGGCCAGTCCTCGAGCGGGAGCAAGACCCATAAGGGGCCGCGCGCGCTCGGTCTGCTCGAACTGGCGTCCAACGGCAAGTCTCGTCTCATACCGATTACCATCCTTGATGACGGAAAATTCTACGATGCCAGCGCTTACAAAGCTTCCCCAGTCCCTATGGCGCTCTGGGCGGAGACCGAGTATGAGGGCTTTCGCAGCGGCATTTCCCAGGGATTGTTTACGGTTACGGCGGCCCTCGAGAATCCACGAACCAACGAATGGATCGCCGAAGGCACCTGGCAAACCGCTGAAGCTCTTGCCGCCAAGCACGTCAAGAAATCCGTTTCTTCCGTGCCCCGCGGCATGAACCAGGATGAAGGTCCGCCGGTGTTGCGGCATTCCGGCGCGAAACCCAAGCCACCCGAGCCGGCTTCAACGCCATCCGCTCCGGCCGCGCCTCCTGCGGCTCCCCCTGCCTCACCTTCAGCGCCGGCCGCACCCCCTCCGGCTCCCTCCCCTTCAACTCCACCCGCGCCCTCTTCGGCCAATACAAGCGCCTCGTCTCCGCCTTCTGTTCCCACCTCCGAGCCGGAGGATGCGAACCGGCCCGTTCTGAAGCGGGGCAAGCCGGCGCCGGCGCCGACCTCGCCGGAAACGCTCAGCGCGAGCAACACGGTGGCACCGAAGCCCGCGGTTCGTGAGTCGCTCCCCAACGGTTCCAAGGTAGAGCTCATTCCCGCAATATCCGACGCGGATGGTCCCGAGCCTCATCCCTACACCTACGAGCTGAAACCCGAACAAGTAGAGACGTGTCGCAAGAAGATGCTGGCGCTGGCGGCGGATGAACTTCGGGCTAGGGTTCAGCAGGTCACCGGCGAGATGGCCAGCTCGGCGGCTCCGGCCCCTACCTCCAGGCAGCACATCGCCCGACCAAACAAGCCGGCGCAGCCAACTTTCGACGATGTCGAGCTCAACATCTTTGATCTGTCGAGCAGTAACGAACCCATTATCGTTCTGACCGCCAGCTCGCAAATGCCGTCGCACGGGACGGAAAACCAGCCGAAGTATTTCGTCACCCTAGTGGCTCGGCAAGACATCAATGGCGACTTTCACAAGGCTTTTTCAAGCGTAACCGACAGCCAGCACCTCGACGTCGAGCCGAGGTATGAGCTGATCGATGCGGTCGATGTTGATGGCGACGGACGCGGGGAGCTGCTATTCCGCAAGGTTTACGACGCGAGCTCGGCGTTCGTTGTGTATCGGGTCATCGGAGACCAGGTGTACGCGCTGTTCGACGGTACGCCCTCTGCGTAATTGCCGCACGATGTTCAAAATCAGCGGTTCCAGTTTGGGGTAAATGGCTGTCGAAGAGCGATCGATGGCCCCGCCCGCAAACATCGTCCCCTACTTCTGGGTCATCACCAGCTCGCCATTTTCGACTTTGATGCTTTCAACCTCATTGGGTAGCTTGAGCCGGTCTCGTTCCTCGGCGAGGCGTTTTTGCAAGGCACCGCTGATCAACGAAGTGGGGATGTCGAGGTCCCCCACTTTGAATTCGGTGGGATCGAAGGTGGCGTAGCCATCCTTCGAACCGAGGTGTCCGGCGAGGGTTACATAAACATCTTTGCCGCCGATCTCGACGACAAACTGTCCGCGCGCCAGATCACCGTCGAAGTTCACCTGGTAATCCTTAACCTCCGGCTGGCCCGGGGCAACGGGGGCGTCGGCGGAAGAGGGAACCGAACCTGGAACCCCGGTTTGAAGCATGCTGCTGGCTGTGGTTTGAGCCGCCTGGGCCAACACAGCATTGAGTTCCTCCGCATTCACACGAACCTCTGCCGGAGGCTGACTCGCTGGTCGAGGCTGTTCGATCTGATCGATCTTTTCCTGGAAAGACTCCGCTTTCACTTTAGCGATCGCGGGCGGAATCGGCTGTGCAACCGGCGACGGCTTCTTGAGGACGAGGACGATGGCGATGATGGAGCTGGCCAATGTCGCCAGGCTGATGATTCGATCGAGTTTCCACTTCTTCATCGCTCGCCTTCGCTGCCTCGTCCTTAATCCTATCGATCGCCAAGCACACTTTCAGGTAACTTTAGGTACTGGTCAAAAGGTTACCGGGTTCCATGAGTTTGTGGGCAAAGAGAACCCCCTCGAAACGAACCATTAGCCGGTGCCTCCTCTCGCCGGTTTGGCACTCTAGGGAAATTGCGGTAAAGTAGGCGGTCGCGCTTAGGACGAGCATGGCAAAAGATGAGGAGAAGCAAGCGGCGGCCCGCGCCAGCTTGCGCTTCGTCAATCAGGGCAACATCGTCGGCCTTGGCACTGGCTCGACCGCCGCCTATGCCGTTCGCCTTCTGGGGGAGCGAGCTCGAGCTGGCCTGAATATCCAGGGAATCCCGACCTCGAGCGCAACCAAGGAATTGGCAACAAGCAGCGGAATTCCCCTCACCTCGCTCGATGAATTTCAACAAATCGATGTCACCATCGACGGCGCCGACGAATTCGATCCCCAACTGAATCTGATTAAAGGCGGAGGGGGCGCCCTGCTGCGCGAGAAGATTGTCGCTTCTGCGTCCAAACTTTTGGTCATCATCGTCGATTCGGGCAAACAAGTCCCCGTGCTCGGTAAATTTCCTTTGCCCGTCGAAGTGATCGCGTTCGCCCAAGCACTGA
>JASHSL010000471.1 GCA_030040855.1 Terriglobales bacterium | reverse complement strand
CCGTGGAACGCGATTGCGGGAGGCCCCGAGCGGGCGGAGCCCGACGTGCGTGGCCTGGCCCAGCCTACGGTCCGACTGCTCGACGAACTGTTCCGCCGCTTGCCCCAAGATAGCGTGGTCGTGGCCGACGTGGGGCAGCACCAGATGTGGGCGGCGCAACGCTACCGCTCCTCTCAGCCGCGTGGTTTCATCACTTCGGGCGGCCTTGGAGCCATGGGTTTCGCCTTGCCCGCGGCCATCGGCATCCAATTGGCGAAACCGGACTCGACCGTCCTTTGCGTCTCCGGCGACGGCGGGTTTCAGATGAACATTCAAGAGCTGGCCACGGTGCGGCGGCTGGGGCTGCCAATCAAGATGGTCATTATCGATAACAAGTACCTCGGCATGGTGCGGCAATGGCAGCAGCTCTTTTACCAGCGGAATTACGCTGAGACCGACATGAGCGACAATCCGGACTTCGTTGCCATCGCCCACGCCTACCGGATTCCAGGGGAGCGCCTGGGCGAGGAGGCCATGCGCGAAGTCCCCCTGAGCACGGCGGCGGAGAGATTGATGGAACGCTTCCTGCGGACCAGGGAGCCGGAGTTGCTGGTGTTCGACTGCCACCCAGAAGCGAATGTCTATCCGATGGTGCCTTCTGGCGCGGCGTTATCCGAGATGGTGTTTGAGGAATAGCGGCCAACCGCCGCTTCGCCAAGGCGCCGGCCAAGGTCGACACGAGAGGGAGGATCACATGCAGGTCTTCGGCATTCGCTATCACAACACGCAAGGCACATTAATGCGCATCTTGAATGCAGTGTCGCGCCGAGGGATCGACATGCCGTATGTGCAAGCCACGCCCGCCGAGCACAGTCATACCGTGACCCTCTTGCTTGAGGTGAGCCCGAAGCAGATGGGACAGCTGCGCCGCGACTGGCATGCCATTGTCGACGTCACCGAGGTGCATGTCGGCGGACGTCTCACCACCATGATGGCAAAACCCGCTGCAAACTGGACGGCGCCGGCGTATCCTCCGATTTCGGCAAGCGTTCGGGTCGACGCCGCCCGCACGGCGAGCGCCTGAACTTCGCCAGCCTGAACCCACCTGAGACGGTGCGATCTCGCATCCTGGACCTAGCTACGCGCCCGGAGTCCTAGGGCGTTTCTTTTTTTTCGCGCCCCCCTTTTTCCCCGGCCTGTTCTAATCTTGAAAGACTATGAACCTCAAACACCGCAGCTTTGCCATCACCGACGGGCGCGATCGCGCTCCGTCCCGCGCCATGTTCAAAGCCATCGGCTTCACCGACGACGATCTCCGCAAGCCGCTAATCGGCGTCGCCAATACCTGGATCGAAACCATGCCCTGCAACTATCACCTGCGGCGGCTTTCGGCCAAGATGAAAGATGGCATCCGGCAGGCCGGCGGCACGCCCATGGAATTCAACACCATCGCCATCTCCGACGGAGAGACCATGGGCACCGAAGGCATGCGGGCATCGCTCGTGAGCCGCGAGCTCATCGCCGATTCGATGGAATTAGTGTGCCGGGGACAGTTGTTTGACGCCTTGATTTGCCTGGTAGGGTGTGACAAGACCATTCCGGCGGCGGCCATGGCGCTGGCGCGACTGAACATTCCCGGCCTGATCCTCTACGGAGGCACCATTGCCGCCGGCAAATTCCGCGGCCAGGATGTGACCATTCAGGATGTCTTTGAAGCCGTTGGCGCCAATGCCGCGGGCCGGATGAGCGAGGCCGAGTTGAGCGAACTCGAAAATGTCGCTTGTCCCGGCGCCGGCGCCTGCGGCGGCCAGTACACCGCCAACACCATGTCCACGGTCATGGAGATGATCGGCCTGTCACCGATCGGCTTCAACAGCGTTCCGGCCATGGATCCCGGCAAAGATCAAGTGGCCTTCGAATGCGGCACGCTGGTCCTCGATTTACTGCGCCGGGGCATTTGCCCCAAGGACATTCTGACCCGCCCGGCTTTCGAGAACGCAATTGCCGCCGTGGCCGCCACCGGAGGCTCCACCAACGCCGTGCTGCATCTGCTGGCCCTGGCCCGCGAAAGTGGAGTTTCCCTGCACATTGACGACTTCCATACCATCAGCGAACGGACCCCGCTGATTGCCGATCTCAAACCAGCCGGGCGTTTTGTGGCCGCGGACATGCACCGCGCCGGAGGGGTACGGCTTTTGGCCCATCGACTGATCGAGGGAGGTCACCTTCATCCCGATGCCATGACGGTAACCGGTCGCCGGCTGGGCGTTGAAAGCGAGAGCGCTCGCGAGTCTGCGGGCCAGATGGTGATCGCGCCCCTCGATAAGCCCCTGAAGAAAACCGGGGGGCTGGCGGTGCTGCACGGCAATCTGGCTCCGGCGGGATGCGTGGCGAAAATCAGCGGACATGAGCGGCTTACCCATCGCGGCCCGGCTCGGGTCTTTGAATCGGAAGAAGACGCCATGACCGCAGTCACCGCCAAGCACATCCGCGCGGGAGATGTGGTGGTCATTCGCAATGAAGGCCCGAAGGGCGGACCGGGCATGCGCGAGATGCTGAGCGTAACCGCAGCCCTGGTGGGGGAAGGCCTGGGCGGGTCTGTCGCGCTGCTGACCGATGGACGTTTCAGCGGCGCCACCCACGGGTTAATGCTCGGCCACGTGGCCCCCGAAGCCGCCCTGCGCGGTCCGATTGCGGCGTTGCACGAAAACGACATGATTCACATCGATGTGGCGAAACGGGTGGCCGAAGTCGAAATCAGCGATGCCACCATCAAACAGCGCCTGGCGGAGTGGAAGCCACGGCCATCACGATACCCCGGCGGGGTGTTTGCGAAATATGCCGCGCTGGTGTCCTCGGCTTCCGAGGGAGCCATCACCGGGCCGCGGGCTTGACCAGGAACCAAACCCCGCCCGGGCTTATCTGCGCCGAGGAGCAGGGCGACCGCCAAGCCCAGCGCACTCGCGGACCACTAGAAGCGCACCCCAAGTCCGGAGGAGACGCGGATGCTGTAGCGCTCAAAATTGGGGTCTCCGGTTTTGATGGCATCGGTTTCGGTGCGCCAACTGAGCAGCCGCGTCAGGCGAAAATCGATGCCCAGGCCCAGATCCTCGGCAAAGGTGGTAAGGGATTGGGGAGGGGAAGAGTCCTTCACCCCCACGTGTACGGCTCCAAAGAGGGCCTGGGCAAAGGGCCGGAATCTTCCCGCCCAGGCTCCCCCCCGCAAACCGAACAGAAATTCCCTCTGACTCACGTCGCCGTACTGCTGGCTGAAGTCCGCAACCACTCCAAGATAGCGGGAGTACTTTCGCTCGATGGCTGTGTTCCAGCCGTTGAGGAGTTGCGCCTTGAGGGAAAGCGGATCGCAGGGCTTGGCGGCGCCCGAGGTCGGCACCTCGCAGTTCGACGCGCCGGTGTGGGAGTATGCGAAAAATAAATCCCCCCCGTTCAACACTTGGGTACGGGGGGCCTCCGGGGTCGAGACGGCTTGTTTCTCTTCGCGGAGGAGGCTGACGGTTTGCGCGTCGCGGGAGACGCGATCCCAGGGGCGCCTTCCATGAAGAATATTGGCTCCGCCGCGGATCGGGTTCAGGGAGCAACGCACGGCATCAATCAGGAAGCGATTCTCGGTGTGTTCTTCGACCCGTTCGACGATTTTTTTGTCCAAGACATCCTCGGCCAGCATCCAGCCAAAGCCGCCGATCGGCGTCATGACAAGGTTGACCTTCCCCACACCCCAAAAACAGTGGTTGGTGTCGCAGGGAAATGTCCCGTTGGCGTTCCAGGGCGGACGGGCCTTCGCGCCATATTTCTCGACCGTCATTTCGCTGACTGGCCCGATGCTCCACTGTGTGCTGTACAGGGTATTCCAGAGCATGGCCTTGAGACGGCTTCGCCAGTAGGCTTTGCTGTTGGAATATTCAAGCTTTTCGTACTTAGGATCATTCTGGAGCTCGATATAGCCGGTCATGGCTCCCTGGATGGGATGCCCGACATAGTTGTAAAGCGGGTTTTCGCCGGCGCTCCAGCCGGCACGCCACCAGTTCGAAAGCGATTGCTGGTAGTCGCGCCAATAGTGATTGAATGGTATCCCGTTTTCCGCCACCACCCAATTGAAGTCGGTGTGCACTACATAAGCCTGTTCGATCACCAGGAAAG
>JASHSL010000470.1 GCA_030040855.1 Terriglobales bacterium | reverse complement strand
GGCTTCAGCTCCAGCTTTCCTCTCAGTTTCTCCACCAGCTCCGCCAGTACTTCCTTGGCTTCTCGCTGCACTGGACGCTGAACTTTCGTCCGCTCCGCTCTTTGTTTCTTCTTCATGGGAGAATTGGTATTCTTCTTCAAGGTCGATCTCCTTATCTATTGTGATTGCACCGTCGAGTGCGTTGATCACTGGTAGCTTAACGCGATCCGTGATCGGGGATCGACCTTCTCATCCCATCTCTATCACGCACGCTCCGTATCAGACAGTTACACGGCCTCGGCTTCTCCACTGTTGTATCAATCTCGCCGCTCCTAGCCATAGAGGAGTATTGCTCGGCTCTGAGCGATTTTCATTTACTTTCGCGGGCCGCAGGCCCTAAATGACAGTTACGAAACCGGATTGCCCTGATGGCAGTCCAAGCACATTCAATCGGATGTTCGGTTTCGCCATTGCACATCCCACTATCGCACAGGCCGCAACACGACATTGGACCGGTACAATCCAGGTAAGCAATGCGCGCTCAGCCAGTTAGCCTCCAACCTGAGGTGGGTGAGAAGATGCAGGAAGTGGGTCCGGATATATCCGGGGAGGCAATCGCATGACCAGGGTCTGGCAAGATATCCGGTACAGCCTGAGGGTGATCGCGAAGGCACCGGGCTTCGCTGCAGCTGCCATCCTGACACTCGCGCTGGGTATCGGCGCGAACACGACGATCTTCAGTTGGATCAATTCGACATTACTGAATCCAGTCCCTGGAGTTAGCAAGCCTAGGGAGGTTGTATCGCTGACCCTGAGCAAGCCCGGAGACAATCCTTTCCCCTTTACCTATCCGGATCTCGAAGCGATGCGTGATGGGCAGGAAAGCTTTACCGGCATCGCGGCATGCAACTTTGTTCAGATGAGCCTGACGAGCGACGGTAAACCGGAGCGCGTTTTCGGCATGGTAGCGTCTGCCAATTATTTTGATGTATTGGGCGTGCGGCCGATTATGGGACGCGGCTTTCTGCCCGCGGAGGATGAGAAGCCCGGGGGTGCGCCGGTCGCCGTCATAAGCTATCGCCTCTGGCAAACGCAGTATGGGGCGAATCCGAACATTGTGGGCCAGACAATTGCAATCAACCAAAACCCATACACGATTGTAGGTGTCACGCCGGCGACGTTTCAGGGAAGTCAGACGGGAGTCCGAACCGACATTTGGGCTCCGATCATGATGGAAGCACAACTGGACCCACAAGGCGATCTGCTTCATGACCATCATTATTTCTGGTTGCTTGGATTTGGACGGCTGAAGCCGGGCGTAACGCTTGAGCAGGCACAACAAGAAATGACGCTTCGGCTGAAGCCAGAAGTGAGGAATTATCCCGAGGAACACAAAGGCCATGACAGTGTGACCGTGTACCCCTTGTGGCGAAACCCCTTTGGCTTGAATTTCTTCCTGGCGACGCTACTGCCAATGCTCATGTGCATTGCTGGGCTGGTCCTCCTCCTGGCGTGTGCGAATGTGGCGAATCTGATGTTGGTTCGGTCGGTAGGGCGCCGACGCGAAATTGCCATTCGCGTGTCACTGGGTGGGAGCCGATGGCGACTCGTGCGGCAACTCCTCGTCGAAAGCCTCATGCTGGCGCTGGTCGGCGGTGGAGTGGCGCTGCTGATCACGTTCTGGACTCAGGGAACGCTCGTAAAATTCATGCCGGTGACTGAGGATATCCCACTCGCACTTACAGTCACCGCCGACCGTACAGTTCTAACGGCTACGCTGGTGATTTCCGTGCTCACTGGTGTGCTCTTCGGAATTTTGCCTGCACTGCGGTCCTCGGGGGTGGCGCCGGCAATGGTACTGAAGGAGGACAGCACGACCGTTTCTGGTGGACTCAGAAAAGCGCGCCTGGCGAGCGGCCTGGTCGTGGCACAAATTTCGCTGTCACTGCTGCTGCTGATCTGCGCGGGATTGTTCATTCGCAGCTTCAGAAGTGCGCAGCAAATATATCCGGGATTCAATCCTCATAACGTACTGATCGCTTCTTACGATCTGTTTACCGCGGGATATTCGAATGCAACCGGCGCGGAATTCGATCGACAGCTAGTCGCAAGACTTCAAGCGCTGCCCCGCGTGCAATCGGTGGCCCTGTCGAACCGAGTGCTGCTTGGATTTGGCGGAGGGTCGACCAGCGTAAAGCCCGAAGGCTACATCTCGCCGCCAAATGAATCCATGGAAACGCAGGTGGCGATAATCACGCCGAATTATTTCCAGACCATGCAAATTTCGCTGATGAAAGGCCGGGACTTCACGTTGCAGGATAACAGCAGTTCGCAGCGTGTGGTGATCGTCAGCGAAGCATTTGCAAATCGCTACTGGCCACATCAGCAAGCTTTGGGCAAAAAGCTCAACTCGGATTTGACCCACGAATGGTTCACCGTAGTCGGCGTGGCACAGGACACCAAGGTGACCAACCTGAACGAAAAGCCAACGCCATTCTTGTATTTGCCCCTATACCAAGTTTACCGGCCCGGCATGATCATCCACGCGCGAGTCGATGGCGATCCGTTGGCTTTTGGCAAGACGATTGAGAATGCGGCGCATGAACTGAATCCTGAGGTGGGGATCTTTGATGTGACCACGCTTGACTTGCGTACGCAATTTTCCACCTTCGGGCAGCGGGTTGCCGGGACGTTTGTCGGAGCGTTCGGGCTGCTCGCTTTAGTCCTGGCTGCAGTCGGAATCTACGGGGTCACCGCCTATAGCACGCGGCAGCGCGCTCATGAAATCGGCATCAGGGTGACCCTAGGAGCAACCAAGGAAGACGTTCTGCGTTTGGTAGTTGGCCATGGGTTGAAGTTGATGCTCGCCGGCATCGGTTTGGGACTGGTTCTGTCATTCGTGTTGACGCGCTTTCTACGCAGTTTGCTCCTCGGCGTGACCAGCACCGACGCATTAACGTTTTTGAGCGTAGCCATCTTACTTTGTGGTGTGACCTTGTTGGCCTGCTTTATACCCGCGTGCTGGGCGATGCGAGTGGACCCGATGGTGGCGCTGCGTCACGAGTGAAGGCGATAACGCTCAAAACCCCTTCCGGGGGGATTTTGAGTCCGCTGCGTCTGCCAGTTCCGCCATCCCGGCCCCGTGGCCAAACGACTCTAATCAAGAGGTTAATTGAACAGACGAGGCGTTGCAATTGCCGTTCAGCGCCGTGCAACTGGTAAAGAAACTGCATCCGGTTTTTTCAGCGAAACAAAGCGGACCAAATGTCCGCTTGAATGATTGATGTAGAAACATCTCGATTGATCAATTTTCCTTTTCCATCTGAACCGAACAACGAGATGTGTGTAAGTAATGTGCACGTTCCTTGAAGATATGCACAGACCGTTGCGTTTGGATCTCATTTCCGAATCGGACTGTCGCCCCCGTCAAGGATTTCTGTGGCCCCATCAGAATTTAGCATCGTTTTTCCCCGCCAGACGTCGACGCCAGCATAGATATTAGGGATATTAGCCGACAACGGAGGGCATGGATGTACTTGTCCCTACTAAAAACTCCGTTCACGTTGATCCGGTTGAATTTGGCTCGACATCGCTATAGTTTGTCCACGACATGTTCGCGATGATTTTCTCGCTCCTGCCGACAAGGCTTTCGGAATCGAGCCGCACTTCAGGGCGAGATCTTGGCCCTTCGACATCAGCTCCTAGTCCTTGAAAGAGGGAATCGGGATCACAGGCTCCGGCTGAGTATCGCCAATCGAGTATTCTGGGTTTGGCTGTCGCGGATCTGGAGTGGCTGGCGATCCGCGCTGGTGATCGTCAAATCGGAAACGGTGATCGCATGGCACCGACGGAGATTCCGACTGTATTGGAGCTGGAGGAGCCGCCATCCAGAATGTCGGCCTTCAGTGTCGAGGGAAGTGATGGAGCTGATCCGCAAGATAAGCGTGGCCAATCCACGATGGGGCGCGCCTCGCATTGAAGCTGGGGTTCGAGCTAACGGAAGCCACAGTTGCGAAGTACGTGGTGCGCCCTCTGAAGCCAGCGGCATGAATAGGTCCTGGTGCCCGGAAAAGTCAGCTCGACGCTGCCATTCGTAGCCCCCAGGACCTTTCTCTGAGATCGGCGATTCTTGCTAGGTTTTGTTGCCAATCTGCGTTCCGATAACCTCTCCTGACACAATGATTTCGACCCTACGGTTCTTCTGACGACCCCCGGGCGTGCTATTGTCGGCCACAGGATGGTACTTGCCGAGTCCTTGGGCGGACAACTTACTGGCATCCACTCCCTGGCTGACCAGGTAATCACGCACCGAATCGGCGCGCTTCTCCGAAAGGGCCTGGTTATATTCGGCGCTGCCGACGCTGTCCGTGTGGCCCTCGATGGTGAGTTGGAGCGTGGGATAGTTGAGTACGATACCGGAGAGTTTGGCTAGCGCCTCCCGCGCTGGCGCCCGGAGATCGGACTTGCCCGTGGCGAACAAAACGTCGGCCATATTGACCACGAGACCGGCCGGCGTATCGGTAGTGGGCAGGACACGGTTGAACTGCTCGAGCAGGCGCTGACGCAGAAGCTGTTTCTCGCGCTCGGACTGTTCGAGAGCAGCCTGTTGTTGGGCATTAGCAGCTTGTTGAGCAGCTAGCTCTGCGTCCGCTTGGCGCTTGGCCTCAGCAGCCGCTTCATCCGCTTGGCGCTTGGCGTCGGCAGCTGCCTCGTCGGCTTGGCGCTTAGCGTCAGCTGCCTCTGCGTCGGCTTGGCGCTTAGCCTCGGCAGCGTCTGCGGCCGCTTTGGCTTCGGCCTGCGCCTTGGCTTCGGCGGCGGCGGCATCACGTTCCTGGGCGATGCGCTCTTCTTCCTGGCGCTGCGCGCTGTAAGCTCGTGCGTCCTCGGAAAATTGCGCCGTTTCCCGGGCCGCCGAGATGATGTCGTTCTTGTCAGCGTTGCTCGAAAGAGCATTCTCCGCGATCTCGAGGCTAGCTTGCGCTTTAGCTAAGATCTCTGGTGCGTATTTGTCAGCTCCGCGCGATTTCGCAATGTCCAGCGCGTTTCGCGCTTCATACATCTCAAGCGGAACTTTCGGATCGAGGGTGAGCGCCAAGGGGTTCCCCATTTTTGCGTACTGATCGCGCTTCATGAGCTTGTATTCAGTCACCGGGAAAATCTTCCCCTTCGTGTCCTTCCGGGGCTCGCTTTGTAGAACCACCATTTCACTGGGCACCCGGACAGCGAAATACGGCTCGGCTGTCACAATTAAAGAGAAGGTCTGGGCGGGAGTGGTGGCGCTCAGGGTACCGTCACCGTTCTTATTGATCAGAACCTCGCCAATATTGCCGGTATGTCCCTCCGGTGTAACTACCCAAAGCACGTAGGTGAGGAATTCCGAGCCAAACGACGAGGGCGGCTTCAGACCCTTCACCCCGGCATTAACGTTCGTCTTTCCTGCTTTGGACTTGATCTCGACCTTCACCTGACCACTCGCTGCCGGCATCAGGTCTGTACCGTTCAGATCGACTTTCGTGCTGCCCCCACCAACCAGGTAGCCGACCGCAGCGACGGACTTGGTAATTACTTCGGATGCGGGCAGCGCCTGATTGGCTTGACCAGGCTGTTCTTGGTCGGTTTGGTCTTGAGCTGCTGCGCTCGCGGCAAGGAACGAGATGCACAACCAGTATAAAAACAACGTACCCACGGCCACACGTTTTCCGTTTTGGCGCACGTTATCTCGCGGCTTCTCCTCCCTCGTTTTGGGGTATGCAATTGCAAGCTTCGGCATCAATTTCATGAGGCCCCTCCATTTGTGTGCTTCTGCGTAAAAAATTTTACCTGCTGATCTTCTCCTCGCGATGACACTAAAGTTTCCTCAGGAAGCAAGATTGAACTTGACACGCATGCTGGCGAATGCGCTCGCGAGTCAAGGAGAACGACTGGCCAACCTCCTCCAGTGTCCGCGCCGCGTCGTCCTCCATACCAAAGCGCATCCTGATAATCTTTTCTTCCCGCGGACTGAGAGTTCGCAACGCGTGCGCGGTTCACTCCTTCAAATTCATGTTCATGACCGCCTCGTCCGGTGAGATTTCGGCGCGGTCTTCGACGAGATCGCTGAGGTGAGAAGCTCCATCTTCGCCAATGGGCGTCTCAAGCGAGATCGGCACCCGCATGATCCTGAGTGCCGTGCGCACCTTGGCCTCGGGAATGTCGATCTGCTTGGCAATCTCTGCCGACGTAGGTTTGCGGCCCAGCACCTGGACCAGCTGCCGTGACGTGCGAATCAGCTTGTTGACGATCTCGTTCATGTGCACCGGAAGGCGGATGGTGCTTGCTTGATCAGCAATCGCTCGGCTGACTGCCTGACGAATCCACCACGTGGCATAGGTGGAAAATTTGTAGCCGCGGCGGTACTCGAAATTGTTGATTTCGATACTCTGATTTGGCCCACTTCGACCTTCTCATCCCATCTATCAGGCGATAGCGCTCATGCGGGGTTTTGAGCGTAATGGCGTGTTACGCCAACCACGGTACTAGGATGTCGACCCCCGCCTTCATTGACTGTTCCGACCCCCGGTCCTAAGATTTCGGCCAGCGGGACGGTTTCCCATTAGCCAGTCCTCGAAGACTCCAGCGGCTTAAATCGGGCAGATTTCCCGTTAGAAGAAAGGCGGACCGCTTGGCGACGGATTACGCGAAACTGAC
>JASHSL010000006.1 GCA_030040855.1 Terriglobales bacterium | reverse complement strand
GGACCGGCCATACCCTTCTCGGAGTCGCCGCTGAACACGACGGGCATTGGTGCAACCGAGGATGATGTATCCGTGCTCTGGCTGAAAAAGGGTGCGAGCGTAACTGCAGCTGTGCAGTTGCTCGAAAAAGATGCAACCGAGATCGGGCTAGGAGAGATTTACTATGGACCGACCCTTGCTCTGAACTACAACCTCGGTGGCCTTGAGCCGGGCCAGGATCCGCGCACCCCCGACATTATCGTGACTCCAAACGTGGGCGTGACCTACTCGAGCAGCACGGCGATGATCGGAGATCATGGCGGATTCGCGCATGATGATACCAATGTCATGTTGCTGGTAGCGAATCCGCGCTTTACCGCACAGACGGTTTCGGCTGCGTCGGCAACGGCGCAGGTCGCGCCCACGATCGTGAATGCGTTGGGGCTCGATCCTGCAGCTCTCGACGCGGTGAGAGCGGAAGGCACGTCGGTGCTCTCCGAGGTCGTCGCGCAGCTCGCAAAATAGTGGTTTAACGCGCGCGTCCCACTTTTCCGCTAGTGTCCTGACTGGAATTAGGGCACTAGCGGAATTGTAGACAATTCGGGACGCCACTCGGTCTGCAAGGTGAAGAAAGGCTAAGTCTCAACCACCAATCGCCACCACAGCTATCCTGCCGCAGCGTAGTACCAGTCGGAGTCCCGATGGCCGACGAACAAGAAGGGAAGAACATAGCAGTCTCCCTGCCGATCGAAACGAAGGCTGAGCGACATACGAACCTCAAGCCCGCTGGCCTCGGTCCAGTGGCGCATGCCCATGCACGCGCAAAGTTCCGTAGCGCCATCGTCGCACAGAGGGGAGTTCTCGCGAATCCGCGTGCATCCCGTCGGCAAATCGAGGGCAGCTGGCGGTCGTGACGGATCAGCACCAGCGGAGCGCCAATCGTACGCAGTAGATCTGCGGTTTCAAGTTCAAGACGGGACACTACCCATTCTCTCGACGGCATGCGAAGCATCCCGTTTCGGGGTGCGAAGTACCTCGGCGGTCTAACAAGTCATGAATCATCCCAGGAGTGCAAACCGGCTTGGCTTGTGGTGTCGTTTTCGACGACCGAGCGACATTCTGGCCCGCCAGGAACAATGGGTGCCTGGGGATAGAGGAGGGAATGTTGATACCCCAGGGACCGGAGCGAGAATCCTAGCGCCAGACTCCCTTGTCCTTGCCGGACAGGGCCCGATCCAAGTAGGTGGCAGCGCTGATGAGCGCGAGGTGCGTGAAGGCCTGCGGAAAGTTGCCCAGATGCCGTCCGTTCGAGCCTAGTTCCTCCGAATAGAGTCCAAGATGGTTGGCGTATCCCAAAAGCTTCTCGAATAACAGTTCGGCTTTCTCGAGCTCCCCAGCGCGCGCCAGGCATTCAATGTACCAAAACGAACACGGGGTGAAACTACCTTCTCCTCCCGGAAGGCCGTCGACCTGCGTCCGCTCTCCTTCATAGCGGCGGACCAGAGTGTCTTCGACTAACCGTCTTTCGATCGCCCGCATGGTCGATCGCCACATGGGATCCACCGGGCTGATGAACCGCATCAGTGGCATCAGCAGGGTGGATGCATCCAGATCCTTGCTACCTTTCGACTGCACGAAAGACTGCAAATCATCGTCCCAGAAGTTCGTAAACACGTCGTTGCGAATCTCGTCCCGGATGTGCAGCCAAGTACTGAGTGGTCCAGGAAGCGAGCGCTTCTGGGCCAGTCGTATGGCTCGATCGAAAGCTACCCAGCACATGAAGCGGGAATGCAGGAATTCGCGTGCGCCGCCACGAACTTCCCATATTCCCTCATCCGGCCGTCGCCAATTCTTGCCCAACCACTCCAACATGCGCCCGACGTACTGCCACTCTTCATGCGCAATCGGGTCTCCGTACTTGTTGGCCAGATAGATGGAGTCCATCATTTCGCCGTAGATATCCAATTGCAGTTGTTGATAGGCGGCGTTCCCGATACGAACCGGCCTCGAATTCTCGTATCCCTTCAGATGATCAAGCGTCTTCTCTGGCAGCTGCCGCCTGCCATCAGCCCCGTACATTACCTGCAAAGGTCCCTGTTCCGCTTCGCCCAGTCGTCCCCGCAGCGCTCGCAGCCACTCGATGAAGGCCTCGGTTTCGTCCACGAAACCCAGGCGGATTAGCGCGTAAAGAGTGAATGTCGCATCGCGCAACCAGGTGTAGCGATAGTCCCAATTGCGCACACCGCCGATCTCTTCGGGCAAAGAGAACGTAGGCGCCGCAACCAGGGATCCATACTGCCGGCTGATCAGTAGCTTTAAGACGAGCGCTGAACGATTGACCATCTCCCGCCACCGGCCCCTGTAGTTTGATTGCCCGATCCAACCTTTCCAGAAGCGAGCCGTTTCCTGGAAGCGTTGTTCGAGAACCTCAATTTCCGGTTGATGTTCGCGCGGATGAATCCCGCCTAAGACGAACGCCACCTTCTCGCCGGCGCGAAGCGTGAACGCCGCCACCGCATCTTGGGAATCTTCCTGCATGGCAATGGTGGAGTACAGCGTCAACGGTGAAATCGAGGCGTCCACGGGTGAAAAAATAGCGCTCCGGTCCGCGATCTTCAGAGCGTGTTCGCACATTGCGTACTGAAACCGCGGCCGACACTGCATCTTGAAATCAACCTTGCCTCGGATCACCGCAACGGTACGGATAATCTCATTCGGTTGTTCCCCGCTCGTCGCAATAGGCATGTAGTCGGTCAGCTCGGCCACACCCTCCTCCGCAAGAAAGCGTGTGAGCAGAATATTTGTCTCCGGCAGATAGAGCTGCCGGACCTGCCGTCCTTGGAGTTGCGGTTGAATCTGAAAGCAGCCGCCACGCTCATCGTCCAGCAGGGCTGCGAAAACCGTGGGGGAATCGAAATCTGGGAAGCAAAGAAAGTCGATCGAACCGTTTCGGCCCACAAGCGCCATCGAGCGCATGTTGCCGATCACGCCATAATCTTCGATCGGTTCGAAGCTCATGCCAGGCTGTGGATTGACATCTCATGGTTGCGGAGCAAAAACCCAACCTGATTGGGGCTTCGCTCCAGCGGACACACCGCCCATGTTCGGTGAGCCTATCATGAAGAATCAGTTTCGTGCCACAGAGCCAGAATCGCAAAATTCCGTGCCCACGGTTCCCCTGTACCTTTTGCGGGGCGTAGGAATCTAATAAGGCAGTTAGGATCGGTGGCGGTGTGGCATGAGGCGGACACCCCCTGCGACGCACGATTACAGGGAGTTCTTACGCCACCGCCAAAGATTCATGGTCTAACTTTCAGAGGGAAGCGCCTGACCGAATAGGGACGAACGAGTAAGAACCTAGGTGGAAAAAGGAATGCTCATCTACCTGTTGGCCTTTTTGGGTGGTGTGCTGACGATTCTGAGTCCCTGCATCCTTCCCGTTTTGCCGTTTGTATTTGCCCGTGCCGACCGGCCGTTTCGCCGCGCCGGATTGCCGTTACTGGTGGGAATGGCAGTGACCTTTTCCCTCGTGGCCATCGCGGCGGCGTTCGGTGGACATTGGGTTGTTCGCCTCAATCAGGGTGGCCGCTACGTGGCGATGCTTATCCTCCTCGTGCTGGGAGTGAGCCTGCTATCGCCCACGGTTGCCGAGGCCTTGACTCGTCCTTTGGTGCGCTCAGGCGGTCGGCTTCAGAGCAGCCTGTCAGCCGAGGGTGGTATCGGGAAGTCCTTCGTCTTGGGGATCTCCACCGGTCTACTGTGGGCTCCTTGCGCAGGTCCAATCCTGGGATTGATCTTGACGGGGGCGGCGTTACAGGGCCCGGGCGCTCGCTCTTGGTTCTTATTGTTGTCCTTTGCTTTTGGTGCGGCCACTTCTCTGGGAATGGCACTTTTTGCCGGCAACAGAGTGTTCTCCGCCCTGAAACGTTCCCTGGCGTTTGAAGTCTGGATCCGTCGTGCCCTAGGCGGCGCGGTGATCATGGGAGTCGTGGCGATTGCCCTGGGCTGGGACACAAACCTGCTCACCCGGTTTTCCTTTGTGAACACCGCGAAAGCCGAAGAGCATTTGATTGGCGCGCTCTATCCGGAGAAACCGGCGGCTTTACCAACCAGTGCACCCGAACCACCGCTTGCTCTCGCCGATGAAGGACCGATGCCGGATTTGGAAGGCGCCGTTGCTTGGCTGAACTCGCCGTCGTTAAGCAAGAAGTCTCTGCGGGGCAAGGTGGTACTGATCGACTTCTGGACCTACTCCTGTATCAATTGCCTGCGGTCTCTGCCCTACGTGGAGAGTTGGTGGGCAAAGTATAAGGACGCAGGCCTGGTCGTCATCGGCGTGCATACACCGGAATTTGCCTTCGAGAAGGAACGCAGGAATGTCGAAAAGGCTATGCAAGACTTGAAGATCACCTACCCGGTTGCCATCGACAGCAACTGGGAGATCTGGAATGCGTTCAACAACCGCTATTGGCCAGCCCATTATTTCATCGACGGAAGGGGTCGCATTCGTTATCACCATTTCGGCGAGGGCGACTACGACGAGTCAGAGCGGGTGATTCAGGAGCTTCTGAAGGAGAATGGTGCGCAACTGCCCTCGTCGGCCGCCATCGCCCTATCCGGGGTCGGGGCAGAGGCGGCTTCCGATACTGTGGATGACCGCTCGCCGGAAACCTACATCGGCTACCATCGGGCGGAGCACTTTGCCTCCCAGGAACCGATCGCAGAGGATTCCCGCAAGGACTACACCCCCCGGCCACGACTCTCGCTCAATCAGTGGGCTCTCGCTGGGAGTTGGAAGGTCGGTGAGGAGAGTGCCGTGCTGCAGACGGCTCCGGGAAAGATCGTCTTTCGCTTTCATGCTCGTGACCTTCACTTAGTCCTCGGAACCAGCAAAGAAGGCAAGCCGGTACGTTTTACGGTGAAGGTAGATGGCACACCCCCAGGGGAAGATCACGGCGTGGATATCGATGCCAGCGGTTCCGGCACAGTGCAAGGTCATCGACTTTATCAGCTCATTCGGCAAAAGGGGCCAGTCGAAGACAGAACATTCGAGATCGAATTCCTCGATCCAGGCGTGCAAGCGTTTGCGTTCACATTTGGCTGATGATTCTGCCTCGGCGTTGGCAGTTTTCCTCCATTTGCCGGCGTCGGCGTGCGGCATGACCCAGCAAGAACGGCTTGAGCATGGGCCAAAGCACGAGGTGCTGGATTAGGTTGCAAGATGTTGAAAAGATGCGGGCTTGTCCAACCGGACCTAATGCCTGATTTCCTCTCGGCCAACGTAAAATCAACCACTTACCAATAGCCAGGCGGCGAAAGCCGGCAACCGACGGTTGCAGCGGGTAGATTTTCGACAGCACTCCTCCCCCAAAAGCGATGCCCCCGCCACGTACCGTAACAAGGCCCTGCATTGGCCGTTAATCCTATGGTTGACTGAACCACAGGGGAATGGTTGGGCGCAGGATTTGTGCTATTGTCGCAAGACAGTTCAGACGGCGATTTTCAGACTTGAGGCGCACTCGGCGCAGTGTTGGCTGAGCGAAGGGATACGGGAAAATGGAAGTTATGGCAGGTAGATTGGTGAGCCGAATTCTTGAAAAATTGTGTCCTCATCGCTTCTCCTGGCCCCATAGCGGCGTTCATGGGCAGGATTATCAGGTATGTCTTATTTGCGGGACTGCCTACGAGTACGACTGGGTCACGATGCGTCGTGTGCGCAGACTCGAATCCCCGGTCAGCCTGGCAGAAATCAATCAGCAAGCCGGGCGCGGCAACGAGAGACAGTGTTAGGACGCGACTTCGAACGATTGCTTCGCTAGCTTTCCAACTCAATGGTTACCGTCGTTCTCGACGGATTTGGCTTGCAACTGGAATTGCTCACCAAGGTTCTTGACCAGTGCGTTTAAGCCAACCGCCAGCGTGGTCCGCCAGCGTTCGAGAGCGACTCTGGCCAGGTCCTCCATCGACCGTTCGAAGGCCCGCGAAGCATCCGCCGCTTGGACCTTCAGAGACTCGGACACGGAGGCAAGAATTCCCTTTTCGATGAGCTTCATGTTATCGCAGGTTTCATCCAGTTGATGTTCGAGTGCCTGGCCGTTGCGTATTTTCGAATCCTGGAGAATGGTGGCGGCAACACTCTCGAGTTCGCTGCGTATGTTCCTGACTGTGTTGCTGGCCATCTCACTGAGGCGTTTGTCGAGTCCTGACTCCAAGGAGCGCGCAGAACCGTCGAGGTCCGTGATGCGCCGGTCCAGATTCTCAACCTGTTCCTGCAAACGTGACGATTCCGATGCAACCGCTGCTCGAACTTTTTCCAACTCGGTGCGTCGCACATCGTGTTGCTCGTTCAAACTCTCTTGCAGAAATTGCAGAAGTTCTTCGCTCAGCCGCTTGAGACGACTGCCACCGTCGATCATGTTGCGCTGAAACTCTTCCAAGCTGGCACGTAGGTGCTGCTGCAGATCTTCGACGACATGCGCGGAAATGGCTTGCGCTCGTTGTTCGCCAGCTTGCACTTCTTGCGCCAGCCGGTGGAGAAAATCTTGATAAACTTGGCTGGTCCTTTGGTCGACCGTCGCCTTGGCTGCTGCCAGCAAATGTGCGGACTGCTGGCGTGCCTCGTCCAGGACCTTGGGCTCAAGCTCTTTTCTCAGGCGTGACTCCAACTGCTGCTCGAGCTCGGGAGGAATACTGGAAAGCGACACCTCAAAGCGGCTGCGTTTGGTCTCTTTGCGCCCAAGATTCTCCTTGAGCGTCATGATCTCAGCCTGCAGTGGACGGACCAAATCGGCAATCATCCTCTTCACATCTTCATCGGACAGTTGCCCGAGGGCGCTATCGATGGTGACTTCCGAGGATGGGTTGAATTTGCCGTTGGTCGGGCGAGGGGCCGGCGCGGTGCTGGCCAAAGTCCTCGACGAGACAGGCGCCGCCGGAACTACAGGCCAATCCTTGGGACAATTCGGCAAACCCCAGAAATTCTCCGGTCGATCGAGCCTGGCCCCCAACCTCCAAGTCTGATTGTTCAACCCGACCGGCTGGCAAGAGACCACCTGGGCTGTCGTCTCGCGACCTTCTTTGCTGTGAAGGTGCAACGACGTGCCGGTGTCAAGCCTCACTCGGGACTGCATGGCACAGCCATGGGCATTGACTACCGAGGTTTCACAAACCTCGGAAAAGTGTATCCCGGGCTCTAAGCTGGTAACCATGATCGGCAGGGTGACTGGCACCCTAGAACTGCGACGAAGCGTAGTCGGGGCATTCAGATTTTGCATGCACTTTGCCTTATTTTCCGAGAAGTACGTGTCTTTGGCTGAGCGCCACTAGCTCCCACAATACCTCCGACTCGGTCGATCGCGGCTAACTCCGAGGTATCGGATCCCGGCTGTCCGACAGGCCAGTCTCTGGCTCAACGTTGGTAACCGGTGACCCCGGATCATTCGTTTCGCGAGGGGATTAGGTCGGCCGCAAATCAAACCATACCTGCCTCCTCGGCACGTTGGGCGAGCAAGGCCGACAAAACGCTCCCCAGGCTGGTTACGCAGAGGTGAAGGCGAACAAACTGTTCCGAGTGCTCCCCTGGCAGGGCAGGGAAGACTAAGCGTTACCTCGAGCTTGTTGTCCGTGACTCCCTGGGTTGCTTCCCCGAAGGGGATTCTGGGCTCTCGCTGCAAAAGCCTCGTCAGCCAGGCTGCGCTCTTCGATCATTCGGTCGAAGACTTGTGTCCTGAGAACGGCGCAAGGGGAGGCGGCGCGCGCCCAAACATGATCCCGGTTTCCACTTCGACGGGCTGCCCATCCTTCAGGTATGGTTTGAATTTCCACTGCAGGAGAGCATCCGTGATCACTTTTTCCTGATCGGGATATGCGCTGAGAAAGTGAATGTGTTTTACCTTGCCACTTTTGTCAATGATGATCCGGACCGGAACCGGACTGAACCTGTGATCGGTCAAGATCGGATCAACACGCGCTATCAAGTTCTCGTCCTTGGCGTAATCCTTGATGCATACCGGGAAGGCGCCGTCGCCCTCTCCCCCGGAGGGACTGGCTTCCGCCAGCAACTGCATCCGGTTCATGTCCGCGAACAAGCTCTCGAGTAGTTTAGTGTCGCGACTGGTCAGGATGAACTCCACGGCATGGCAGCGGATTTCTGTCGCCAGAACGTACCAGTGCATTTCGGCTGCGGGGGACCAATAGGCAAAGAAAGTAAAAGGTCGGCCAGCGATCGTAGTCTGCTTGGGCGCCACTTCCAATTTGTAATGGCTTTGCAAATTGTCCTTCTGGTAGGCAACGAGTTCGAGAGCGTTTTTGGTGGGCAGTGGCGTACAGAACATGTCTTGGGCCGTAACTAAGATGTGACCCTGAGCTGCGCCGGTCGGTGTGTGCGGTGCCTGGATCTGCGCCAAAACGTAGCGACCTCTGTCAGACGGCGGCGGCCCTTTGTCCTTTTCCGTCCAATCTTTCGGCGCAGCGTAGGTTATTCCAAAATACTCGTCCGTGAACACATTCCCGGTCATACTCCCGCCTTCCGGCGGGGGAGTCATGGAGTCACTGGCGCTCGCCCAGGCTCCTTTGACCAGGATCACTCCGGTCGGGACTTTCGTCATGGCTTGAGGGTTCTCGGGTACGGAGCCGTTTTGGGGAGAACTTTGTCCTGCGGCGCTTTGGCCCGCTGACGCTAGGGAAAAGGCGAAGACGAGCAAGAAACATGTGAACCGAGAGCGCATATTGTCCGACGGATCTAACAATTCAGGGGAATTGAACCCGGAGTATCAGTCTCATTTCTAAACTGGGAAAAGGCTGGCGAGACGCCGTACGGTGTCTCGCCAGCAAGCCTGAATGAAACGATTACAGTGAGCGCAAAAAGTCCAAAATCGCTTGCTGCTGGGTGCTGGTGAGACTGTTGAAATTCGAGATCACAGTCGTCGCCTCGCTGCCACTGCTCGCGTGGTCTTGGATCGCCGTGATTAGGTTCGTGGTACGGCCATCGTGCAGCAGGAAGATCCGCTGCCCCAGGCCCCACAAGGGAGCCGTGCGGAACTGATCACCGCCCGCGGTGCCCTGCGACACGTTGTCTGCCAAGCCCGTGCCCATGTGATGGATTTCGATATCGGACCACGCAATGGGTCGCTGGTTGCTCAATGCGGGAACGAAATCCGACACTTGCGTCGTGCCCGGGGTTGCATTGTGGCAGGTTGCGCAGCCAATCGCGATGAACAAAGCCTTGCCCGCACTGATCGTCGCGGCGGAGACAGCCACTCCATTCACCACGACCGCACCTGGGGAAGGCGGAGCGAGGAAGCGCATGAAGTTGGCAAACTCCGAGACGTCATCCATCACTGCCGCGTTCGTGGTTTGGTTGGGGTTGGAAGTGTCCTCCGGGTACCCGGTTCCGCTGAGGTTCAGACAGCTCGCCGGCAGCCCGGTGCCCATCTGATCTTCCTCCGGCAGCGGACGCTCATTGGGAAACAGCTCATTCGTGATGCCCATTTCTACGTTGTAGGCTTCGCCGGCGAAGATATGCAGCGACTTGTTCTGCGCCTTCCAGCCGAAACGCGAGATGGTACCGTCATTGCCGTTGTGGTTGAAAGTTCCGGCAATGCCAAAGCTGTTCTGGAGATTGTTTAACTGATTGTTTAGCAGGGTTGAATCGTCAAGGTTCTCGATCAAGCCCAGGCCAAAGACAGGCGTGGGAATGCGGAAGATCACGTTGTTCGTTGCCAAGGCCTGCGCGAAGGGAGGTTGTGCCACACTGCAGCTGCCGGCGCCAGCGCTGCCGGAAACGGTGAAAAGATCCTCTACTCCGCCGTTGGGAGCGCTGGTGTTGACCGTGCCATTGGAGTTAAAGAAGAACGGAAAGCGGGCTTCACGGGTTGGCCCGTTGGCCGTAATGAAGCTTGGCGTGGTGTTATCGGGTGCGATTCCGTCACTGACGAACGCGAATTGGGGATTCACCGCAGCGCCTGATCCGCCAACCGCAGGAAATGCGTGACACGAACTGCACTGATTTGAGTTAAATCTCGGCCCAAGACCGACGTTAGCAGAGTTGTTGACTGTCTCCACTGCCTGGAAGCGATTTTGACCATCCTCGAAGAAGGCGAGGAAGCCGTTCGGGTCATCGCCGATGATTGTGACGCCTGTGCCGCGGCTGGCGGTCTGAACTCCAGGGTCCTGGGCCTGGCCTTGGCCCGGCTGCGGGAACTGCGAGCCCCGGTGCGGAAACTGCGAGGATCCCTGCCCTCCTGGTCCTCCAGACTGCCCCTGCGCACGTACGTTCGGCAGTGGCAGCAACGAAATCATTGCAGCGAGTGCGAACAACCGAAAGGCTCTGCGGTTGATCGGCCCGCCGGCGACGAACGAATTCGCGACTCTCCAGTTTTTCCAGTTACGAATGGCGTTGTTGCTTCCCGGTATTTTCATGGTGGGGGTCCTCTCTCTAGCGCTTGCGCTCCAGTCTCTCTTCTGTCGTACCAGGCATCTACCCTGGTTAGCAGAACGCCAGCTTCTTAAGCTGTCGGCTGTAGGACAAGTGGGGGGCTCGGCAAACCAGCGACGCTAAAATTGTCTTGTCAAGTGACGTTCTGGTCGCCATCGTAGGCCGGGCGCGGATGGAGAACAACGATAAAGGGGTGGTGTATGTTGCTTTTCGGTGGTGGGAGTTGCTAGAAGACCCGCGACGATGCTCCCCGGCGGGCGCGGAACGCCGTGGGAGCGCAACCGCGAAGTTTCTTAAATTCACGGCTGAACTGGCTGCGGTCCTCGAAACCAAGAGTGGCGGCAATTTCTTTCACGCTGAGGAACGATTCATCGAGCAATTGTTCGGCTTGCCTCATCTTCAGATCGAGAACGTATTGCTTGGGGGAAAACGAGGTCTCGGCCTTGAACAAGCGGATAAAGTGCCAGCGGGAGAGGTGCACCTCGGACGCGAGTTCCCGCATGGGAAGATTGCGATGCAATTCCTCCCGCATAATTCCTATGGCAGTCTCGATTCGTCGATCCATTCATCACCTATCAGCCCCACATGCCCTCGTCCTTCACGGCTTGGACTTGGGACATGCGGGAAGAGAAGTTGGGGGAGGGCTCATTGGGCTTTGGTATGAGAGCACTCCCGGCCCCAGCAACAGCAGGGAACTGCAGGTCACCTAGCACGGTGCGAATTTCACCACCATCGTTCGGCTGTCCAGCCGAACCGAGGTCTCGTCGTACCCCTACACCACAAACGGGGCCACGCAACACCCAGGCTGCGGGCCGACCGTGCCTCGTCAAAAAACCGTGCGAAGTTGAACACAAGTTATTGCCGGGCGTGTATGAAAGTCAAGATGTCCGGAAGTACATTGGGTTCGTGCCGAAATGCCAAGCGGGGCTGGGATTCGGGCGTGGTCACGGGTAACCACCGAAGACCGTTCCTCGACCCTTTCGTTCTGGATGTACGGGCCGGTGATTCGATGCAAGCTGTCAAATCGAGCCAAACACGACGTCCGTGAAATCGCTCGCTAACGTCGATGCTTTCCCCGCCTTGTCTGGTAGGATTCTCCGGTGGAGTTCTATACCGGAGGCTTCTGCTTACTCCTGAGGAGGAGAAGCCGGGGATCCACCATGGTCGAATCGAGAGGCGGCGAATCCATCAAGCCCCCGCTCCATGAAGACCGCCTCCTTCTCCTCGAACCGTCTGCACGCGAGACTGCGAGGAGAATCTATGAGAGTGTGCGCGGTCTGCCGTTGTTACCGCATGCGCTGCAGCCGCTGGAGGATCTGGGAACCGAGGAAGCTCAGGTGCACCGCCGCGGACCACCGGCACCCCACCGCGCGCACCGCCGATCTCTCCGCCACCGATGCGTCGGGTGGCTTCGACCTCGTTGAGCCGGCGGCGTACGAACTCATGCGACAGGCGTACAAGTTTTGAGGTCGGGACCTTTCTATGAATCCAGTCCGGACGGAGACAAGGCAGGTAGACGAGGCCAGCATTTCCCAGGGAGAGCGCCCCAGCCCATTTCGTTGGATCATCTGCGCCATGCTGTTCGCCGCGACCTCGATCAATTACATGGATCGGCAGGTGATCGGCCTGCTGAAGCCGACCCTCCAACACAGCATGGGCCTCACGGAGATCAACTACGGCTACATCGTCGCCGCGTTTCAGGTAGCTTACGCAGTCGGATTAATGGTCGCAGGCCGTCTGGTGGATCGATTGGGAACTCGTGCCGGCTATGCACTGTTCATTGGGGTCTGGAGTCTGGCCGGCATGGGTCACGCCCTGGCACGCTGCGCGCTTGGCTTCGGCATTGCACGCTTCTTTCTTGGCTTGGGGGAAGCTGGCAACTTCCCGGCTGCGGTAAAGACGGTGGCGGACTGGTTTCCACAGAGTGAGCGCTCGCTAGCCACCGGCATCTTCAACTCCGGCGCAAACGTAGGGGCGGTGGTGGCTCCGGCCATCATTCCCTGGATCACCCTTCATTTCGGCTGGCGGGTGGCATTTCTTGCTACCGGCCTCTTCGGCATCTTGTGGATGGCATGGTGGCTCAAGAATGATCGAGGGTGGGCGGCGGCGCGGCCCCGGGTGGACCACGAAGGACCTGTGCAAGCCGGGTCAACTATCCCGTGGTGGAAGCTCCTCACCTACCGGCAGACTTGGGCATTCTCGATTGCCAAGTTTCTCACCGATCCAATCTGGTGGTTCTATCTCTTCTGGTTGCCGTCCTTCTTCGATTCCCGTTTTCACCTTGGCCTATCACAGCTCGGCTTGCCCGTGATCATTGTTTACAACGTTTCGGCGATCGGCAGCATTGGCGGGGGATGGCTTCCTGCACTATTTTCAAGCACGCCGCCCGATCGAGCGAAGGCGCGCATGTCCGCCATGCTGATCTGTGCCGCCCTGGTAGTTCCCATTTCTGCAGCCGCCAGTTTGCATTCCAAGTGGGCTGCCGTTGGACTGCTAAGTCTTGCCGCCGCCGCCCATCAAGGGTGGTCGGCGAATCTCTTCACGATTCCTTCTGACATCTTCCCCCGTGGTGTCGTAGGCGCAGTAGTCGGCATCGGCGGCATGGCGGGCGCCGTGGGTGGCGCGCTTTTCGCGGTAAGCGCGGGGAAGATTCTGCAGTTGACCCACAGCTATGCGGCACTTTTCGGCATTGCCGCCAGCGCTTATCTGATATCCATCACGATCCTGCACCTTCTTGCTCCTGGTCTGAAGGAGGTGGAGTTGGCCCTATGAGTCTTTACGTCGCGAAGGGCAGTCCCGACCTGGATATATCGTGCACGGAGCTCGAGAGCCTGCTGTTCGAGGCACTGGGCAAACTCGGAGAACGCCGCCACGTACTCGCCGTACCGCCCGATCTGACCCGCAGAGAATCTCGTGCCGGCGAACTGACGCGGTATGCATACGACTATTACGGCAGCCGGCTCGAAGCGGTCCTGCCCGCGTTGGGCACGCACGCTGCGATGTCACCGAGCCAACTGACCCTGATGTTCGGCAACATGCCGTTTGAGCTTTTTCGCGTTCACCACTGGCGCGTCGACGCCGAGACGCTGGGGGAAGTTCCGGCAACCTTCGTTCGCGAACAGTCCGAGGGCAAATTGAACTATTCCTGGCCGGTGCAGGTGAATCGCCTGATTCGACGCGGCGGCTTCGACCTGGTGCTCTCTCTGGGGCAAGTGGTGCCCCACGAAATAAGCGGAATGGCCAACTACAACAAAAACATTCTGATCGGCACGGGCGGGCGCGAGAGCATCAACCGTAGTCACTATCTGGGTGCGGTCTACGGCATGGAGCGGATCATGGGTCGCGCCGAGAACCCCGTGCGCTGCGTTCTCAACTATGCCTCCGACCACTTCCTCAGGGAAATCCCCATCGTCTATGCGCTCACCGTGGTAGGGGGCAGCCTGAGCGGCAATACTCGCCTGCGCGGGCTGTTCATTGGCGACGACGTCGAGTGTTTCCATCGCGCCGCGGAACTAAGCGTAGCGGTCAACTTGGAGATGCTGGATCGCCCAATCCGTAAGGCCGTGGTCTATCTGGATCCCCAGGAATATAAGAGCACTTGGCTGGGCAACAAGGCTGTCTACCGCACGCGCATGGCCTTGGCCGACGGCGCAAACCTCATCATTCTTGCCCCCGGCGTGAAGGAGTTCGGCGAGGACCCTGGCATCGACGGGCTGATCCGCAAGTATGGCTATCGGGGCACGGCTCGAACCCTGGCCAGCGTCGAGGCCAATCGCGACCTGGCGAACGACCTGAGCGCCGCCGCGCACCTCATTCATGGTTCCTCCGAAGGACGGTTCTCGATCACCTGGTGTCCCGCTCATCTGAGCAGCGAAGAGGTGGAAGGGGTTGGCTTTGCCTACGGCGACCTGAGGACGATGCTCGCGCGGTACGATCCCGCCAAACTGCAGCCGGGCAAAAATGCGGTCGACGGTGAAGAGATTTTTTTCATTGCAAATCCCGGTCTCGGACTCTGGGCCTATCGAGGTAGATTTTGAATCGGGGGAGATGTGACTGGGCGGCGATTGAGACTTGAGAAATTTTCTGTTGGAGTCGGGGATCGCTTTCTGCACCAGGCGAAGGCACAGCTGGAGGCCTGCATTTGCGCTTCGCAGGCCGGAGTCGAAGTCGTTCCGGTGTGGAATAAATCGAACCGGGAGCACGACCTGATCGGCTCGGAGCCCGCGTCAACCCGCGCTGCGGCGGATGCGGCCGTGAAGGCTCTCGCCTGGACAAAGCCGTACTACTGCGACGCAGACCACATCAACCTCGAAACCGTTGCGCGGTTCCTTCCTTGTTGCGACTTCTACACCATCGACGTGGCGGATTACATAGCCTGCAAGCCGGACCCTGCGTCGACCGATGCCTTCCTGCGGCGTCGCAGCAGGCTGATCGGCGAGGTCAGACTGGAGGGCATCGAAGCCGGCTTCGCGATCACGCCTGCACTCCTGTTGCAGGTGGCCAGCAAGTTTCTTGCTGCCGTCGAGCAGGCCGGCGCCGTTTACCGCAAGATTGAATCGGCAAGAGGGAAAGACAACTTCGTTGCCGAAGTCTCGCTCGATGAAACTGATTGTGCCCAAACTCCGCTCGAACTGCTCATCATTTTGGCGGCCCTTGCCGACCAAGGCATTCCCTTGCAGACCATCGCACCGAAGTTCAGCGGGCGTTTTAACAAGGGGGTCGATTACACCGGAGATGTCTCGCAGTTTGCCCGCGAATTGGAGCTCAATCTGGCGGCCATCGCCTACGCTGTGCAAGAATTCGGGTTGCCGAGCAACCTAAAACTCAGCATACACTCGGGCAGCGACAAGTTCTCCCTTTATCCGGCGATTCACTCCGCCTTGAAGAAGTTCAATGCCGGAATTCACCTGAAGACGGCCGGGACCACTTGGCTCGAAGAGCTCATCGGCTTGGCCGAAGCTGGAGGAGACGGTTTGGCGCTCGCCAAGGAGATTTATCGGCAGGCCTTCGCCCACCGCCGGGAACTGAGTCAGCCGTACGCTAGCGTGGTTGACATCGATACCTCCAAGCTTCCCGCTCCGGACGAAGTTCGAGGTTGGTCGTCGGAGGATTTCACCGCCGCACTCCGGCACGACCGGCGATCAGGTTCTTACAACCGCAATCTCCGCCAGTTGCTCCACATCGCTTTCCCGCTCGCCGCGAGAATGGGGCGCAGATACCTGGATCTGCTCGAAGCTCACCAAGAAGGGATCGCCAAGAATGTGACCTGCAATCTCTATGTACGCCATATCGGGCCGGTGTTTATCGGCGGAGACGATAGGGCCGGCTCATGATTCTGATTCTTTTCGGGGTGAGCGGCGCCGGCAAGACGACGATCGGTCGCCTGCTGTCCGAGCGGCTGGGTTGGCGCTTCGAGGATGCCGACGATTACCACCCGCCGCGGAACCGGCAAAAGATGCGGTCGGGTACTCCGCTGACCGACGAAGATCGCAAGCCTTGGCTGAATGCTTTGCATGCGCGCATGGAGGAGCTCATCGGCCGCGGGGAAAATGCCATTGTGGCCTGCTCCGCATTAAAGCAAAATTACCGCGACATGCTCGTGGCACGTTTTGAACCCGATCAGTTCCGCTTTGCCCTGCTCGACGCTCCGCGCGACCTGCTCCGAGAACGCATACGGAAACGGCACCATCCGTATATGAATCCCCACTTGCTGGACAGTCAGTTGGCCACGCTTGAAGTGCCGGCCGAGGCCTGGCGGGTCTCGGTCTGTGGGACGGAGGAGGAAGCGGTCGAACAGTTGCTCGGAAAACTCCAGGCGGCGCGAGCACAGCGCGCCCAGAGCCGAAGCACGAGCGGCCGCCCTGAATGAGCGGAATGGCGACGAGGGGCATTGCTCTTGCCGGGAACTTGCACGCAGCATCGGAAGCACATCCGCATGCGGAGCGTTTGGCGCCTAGGTTTTGCCCAGCCGGCGCCGTTCAGGAGGATCGCCGTGGTAGTCAAGGTCTTTGCCGACAAAACCTCCCTGGGCCAAGCAGCCGCCGCTCAGGCGGCCGCGGCAATTCGGCGGGCGCTTGCTGCGCAACAACGCGCCCGCATCGTGGCGGCTACGGGCACCTCCCAAATTGATTTTCTCGAAGCCCTCACCCAGGCTGAGGTTGTCGATTGGCAGCGAGTGGAGATCTTCCATTTAGATGAATACATCGGCCTGCCCATCACCCACCCGGCTAGCTTCCGCAAATACCTGTTGGAACGACTCATTCTGAGAACGGGAACGATGCACTATCACTTCCTCGCGGGGGATGCGCCGGATCCTCTCGAGGTGGCACAGCGGATCGGAGCCGAGCTGAACTCCGCGCCGATCGATGTGGCCTTCGTGGGCATCGGAGAGAATGGGCACTTGGCCTTCAACGATCCCCCCGCTGACTTCGAAACCGAGCAACCGTACCTCATCGTCAATCTGGATGAGGCCTGCCGGCGGCAGCAGGTTGGGGAGGGGTGGTTTCACGATCTTTCCGAAGTGCCCCGGCAAGCGATCTCCATGTCGGTGCGCCAGATACTGAAAGCCAACGAGATTGTCGCTGTCGTTCCCGAAACGCGAAAAGCAAGCGCGGTGAAAACCTGTCTGGAAGGCGCCATCACTGCTCTTGCGCCGGCCTCCATCTTGCGCACCCACCGCAACAGCACCGTTTACTTAGACAGGGATTCCGCCAGCTTATTAAGGGAACGCGGACCATTTTGCACCTAGGAAACGAATCCTTCGAAGGCACCGGCCAGTAGCCCCATCCACCGGCTTGACGGACTGTCCGTTGCCCACGCTTGAAGTGCCAACCGATACGTGGCATAGTTCCGTCGGCGGCATGGGGAAAGAGGCCGCGCCACCGTGCAGCGGACACCGCAAGCCTTATCTTGAACCCCATTCGAGCCGAAGCGCCGGCTAAGAAATAAAATTGGCCGGAATGACCCGACCCGGTTAGACACGGGACAGAGCTTCGTTGAGCAGCGCGCGCCATGGGTTTCGCAGGCGATCACTCTTAGAAACCAAGCAACTCGTGAATTCAGCGATGCTGGAAAGAGTGACTTGCCACCGATGCACTAGTTTGTAAAATCCGCAGGAGCCTCTGTCGATGCTCACGGTTTCACCCCGCGACCGCCCATTCATTCTCACCGGAGCAGGAGTAAGCGCGGAAAGTGGCATTCCTACCTTTCGAGGCGTCGGTGGCTTCTGGCGAAATTACCGAATCGAGGACGTCGCTTCACCTCAGGCCTGGCGACGGGATCGGCGGCTGGTATGGGAATTCTATTCGATGCGCCGGCGCCTAGCTTCGACGGCCAGGCCGAATCCGGCACACTTTGCGTTGACAAGACTTTCACGCGATTTACCGCGCTTATTCCTCTGCACCCAGAACGTGGACGATCTTCACGAACAGGCAGGTTCGAGGGACCTGGTGCATATGCACGGGGAACTGTTCAAGAGCCGTTGCGACAGCTGCAACCGCCCGCCCTTTGAAGACACCAACCTCTACGAACCTCCCGCCGAGATTCCCCGGTGCGGCTGCGGAGGCTGGATTCGCCCTCATATTTGTTGGTTTGGTGAAGTACCGTTCGAATTGGATCGCGTGTATCACGCACTGGATCGATGCACTCTGTTCGTGGCGATTGGAACCTCGGGTACCGTCGAACCTGCTGCCAGCTTTGTGGCGCGTGTCTTTGGCCGTGTGCGGAGCGTCTATCTTGGCCCGGAAGAACCTGCGAACGCATCTTGCTTTACCGAATGTCATGTGGGCAAAGCCGGTGAGATCCTGCCCGGGTTATTCGCTATAGGGGGTTGAGCTTTGGATTTCCTGAATCATCGAGAGCGAAGGGGCTATGGTCGACCTTGCGGTGGGAGATGATCAGTGGAGCGGTCTCAGGGTCGCATTCGGCAATCCGACTTCCCCGAAGTGGAAATCCGTACGTTCGCCTGGTTGCTTACCGGGCGCCGGTATCAGCCGTGCCGTGAGTGGTTTATGCCACTTGAAAGCCAGGCTCGCCATGTCCCCGATGATTCGTTCCAGCTGTTGTTGCGACACCTCTCCGGGCAGGGGGACGGTGTCCAGTCCGGTGCCACATACCGCCGAGTAGGCCAGCAGGGAATCGAGGTCGAAGGCGCCCTCGCTCCACCTCGCGGCGAGCACCGGGTCTTCCAGCACCGGCAGCATGAGGCCGGAGAAGCCTACGCGTTTGACCGAGATGGCATGCTCGGCTTCGGTGATCACGGCGGCAGCCGAGAGGGTTCCCATCGATCCGAACTTGGCGCGGAGTAGAGTTTCGATGGCCGCTCCTATGGAGGAATCGGAGATCGGCGCGGGCGTAGGGTCGAGCCCCATATACTTCCAAGTGGTTTCGTTTTCCACTTGTGTGGCAATTGCCTCGACCGCCCGTGCTTCCTGCTCCAATCCTCTGGCAAGAAGTTGCTTTGCCACCTCGAGATTTCCGTTCGCACCGGCCACAAGATCGGAAACAAAAGCTCCCGCTTCCCAGCCAACCGAAAACTCATGCCCGGCACCGTCGTGATGGGATGCGGGGAAGAATGGCGTGTGGGGTGGCACCATGGCCACCGCGGCGAAATCAAAGTTGTTTGCCCCGTTTGCACTATGGTCTTCGAGATATTTGATCACCTGGGCCGCGGC
>JASHSL010000469.1 GCA_030040855.1 Terriglobales bacterium | reverse complement strand
ATGTGACTCCGGGGGGCCGGGTGTTTGCCGTGGCCTGGCACGGGCCGTTCCTGCCGGAGATGCAGCAGATTTTAGGCACCTACTTTCAGCAATACTCGGCGGCGCTGCAAGCGGAGAAGAAGCCTTACGGGCGGCGGCCGCTCAACCTCGAGCTGCCGGGATTAGTGGTGCAGGGTGGGGGACACATGCGGGCGTATATGGGCCGGGCTTACCTACCCGAGATGTTGCCCCCGGGTCTCAAGGTTGAGGAAATCAAGTAACGAAGCGATGGGGAGGACTTTGTGCGCCAGACGCTCTTTGGATTGATTTTGCTAGCAAGCTTGGCCTTGGCTGTCGGTTGCAGCAGCAGCAGTGGCACGACGCCCTCGGGCATACCGAGCGGCAGCAGTTCGAACGTTATGGAAATCGAGGTCAACGGCGGGCCAGCCGCACCGAGCTCGATCTATGCCAACGGCGCGTTCGCCAGCGCGACTATCTGCGTCCCAGGCTCTTCAAATTGTGTTACCGTCAACAACCTGTTGGTGGATACAGGGTCGTTCGGTTTGCGCGTCCTCGAATCGGCAGTTTCCTCCCTTAACCTTCCTACGGTCAACGCTTCCAATGGTTCCGCCGCCTATGATTGCGTTCGCTTTGCGGACGGTTCCTTTCTTTGGGGGCCAGTGCAGGGAGCCACGGTAACCTTGGCGGGTGAAACCGCCAGCAATATGCCGATGCAGATCATCAGCAGCTCTACGGCCAACATTCCTACCAGCTGCTCCAGTGGCGGCGTGAATGAAAACACGCAGGCATCGTTGGGCGCCAACGGCATTCTCGGTGTGGGGCTGGAACCGCTGGACTGCGGGGAGTCCTGCGACCCCAGCGGCGGACTGAGCTCTCCGCCCTATCCCGCTTATTACACCTGTTCCTCGATTCCCTGCAGTCCGGCATTTGTGAGTGAGTCGAACCAGGTTACCAATCCCGTGGTTCTCTTCCCGGTGGATAACAATGGCGTGATTGTGGAGTTGCCGGCGGTGTCGGGTAGCGCGGCCACGGTGACGGGTTCGCTCGTCTTCGGCGTCGGAACCGAGAACAACAACCAGCTCTCGAGCAGTTCCTCGGTGTTTACCACGGTCTGCGACGACTTCACTACCATCTTCGAGGGCGAGACTTTCGCGATTGATCCCTCCAGCTGCACGGGCCCGGGCAGCTTCATTGACAGCGGCTCCAACGCACTGTATTTCCCCAACGTTAATAGCATGTTCACGACCTGCCCGAGCAGTACGCCGGTCGGCAATCTTTCCTCCTTCTATTGTCCGACTTCGTTGTTGAGTCTTTCTGCCGTCAATGAGGATCCCACTACCGGCTACCAGCTGACGGCCAATTTCAGCGTGGACAACGCTGAGAACCTATTTACGAGCACGAGTACGGCAAGTGATGCCGCGTTCAGCACGCTCGCTGGTCCGAATCCTCCGGGTACGGGATTTGACTGGGGGCTGCCGTTTTTCTACGGGAAAAACGTCTATTCAACGATTGATGGACAGGGCGTACCTTCCGGCCTGCCCTCGCCTCCATGGTGGGCGTACTGATTGAAACCAATCATCGTTCGCTGTTCTCGACAGCCTGTCGCTGCCGACCTTCGGCGGGCCCGATGCCATGTCAGCTATGTCTCTCGCCCTGCTCAAGACCGTTCACGAGCGTGATTTCTGTAGTTCTGACTGGCTCAGCGGGCTGCTCCAACCGTTAACCCCAGCTCTTGCATCACCCGTTGCAGGTCCTTCCATGCCTCTTTCTTCTGCCGCGGATCGCGCAAGAGAAAAGCGGGATGATAGGTCACGGCCAGCTTAATGCCGCGGAAATCGTACCAACGCCCGCGCAGTTCGGCCATGGGCGCGTTGATAGCCAGCAGCGTCTTGGCTGCGACGGCGCCGAGCGCCACAATCACCTTCGGTTGAATGGCCGCGATTTGCCGCAGCAAAAATGGAGAACAAGTCTCGCACTCGTCGCGCTCAGGAACGCGGTTGCCGGGAGGACGGCATTTGATGATGTTCGCGATGTAGACGTCTTCGCGCCGTATGCCCATCGCCTTAATCATGTTGTTGAGCAGCTGTCCGGCGCGGCCGACGAAGGGTTCTCCTTGTTCGTCTTCATCGGCCCCCGGGGCCTCTCCCACGAACATGAGATCGGCTTTGGGATTACCCACCCCGAATACGATCTGCTGGCGGCCTTGTTTGTGGAGGCGACAACGAGTGCAGGCGCCTAGATCCTCCCGGATGATGGCGAGCGCCCGCGCCGGATCACTCACCCCGGCTTCCGGCTTCGGCGCCGAAAACAGATCGTCTTCGGGATCGGCCGCGCGCGCGCGCGGTATGGTTGGGGATATCATGGAGCTTGCTTCCTCCTCGTCGAGGCTCGGATCTCGGGCCGTGTTATCCGCGCCGCGCGAGTCTACGGGGCGGCGATAAAATTCGTAAATCCCCAGTTCCCGATAAAAGCGGATCCGGTCGGCCAGTTGGCGACGCAGGGAAGGATCGAGAGCGCGAGACATGTCCTCCACAGATTAGCAGCAATCTTCAGCAATGGTAGGTTTCCAGCTGTGGAAGAACGATCCCGAACCCCAACCTAATCTTTCATGGCAGGCCTCGCCTGGCGAAGGCGGACGACTTGGTCGAGCACGCGGTGCGCGATCTCCCACTTGCTGTTCTCGGGCACGTCGATCGCTTCATCTTCGGTGAGAATGGTGACCGCATTGCGCTCGGAATCAAAACCGATCCCCTCCCGGGAGACATCGTTCACGACGATGGCATCGAGCGATTTCGACCTCAATTTCTTGCGCGCATGTTCGCGCACGTTCTCGGTCTCCGCCGCAAAGCCGATCACAATCCGCGACCCCTTCTGGCGGGCGACTTCGGCGAGAATGTCGGCCGTGGGCTCGAGTTCAAGCGCCAGCTCTCCGCTGCGTTTGATCTTTTGAGGCTGCACCGATTTGGGACGATAATCGGCGACGGCCGCGGTCTTGATTACGATGGTTGCCTGAGGCAGTCGCTCCAAGACTGCGCGGCGCATTTCCTCGGCGGATTCGACGGCCACAACCTCGGCGGCACCGGGAGGAGTGAGCATCGTGGGACCGCTGACGAGAAGCACTCGGGCTCCCCGCCGAAGCGCGGCTTCGGCCATCGCATATCCCATGCGGCCGCTGGAACGATTGCTCAGATAGCGGACCGGATCGATCTTCTCGCGCGTCGGCCCGGCGGTAATCAGCACGGTTTCGCCG
>JASHSL010000044.1 GCA_030040855.1 Terriglobales bacterium | reverse complement strand
GAAAACCCTGGAACACTCTCCTCCCGCCGAGTGCCACGGCCTCCTCTCATAAATTCTTACATGTTCGGACGGTTCTTTCCAAAGCTGGGGATGGGCGACGATCCACCGCCTTCAGGAGGTGAGGTGGCGGCGAGCTGGCCTCATTCCGATCAGCCTACCAGGACGGCTCCGCCATTCACGTTGAATATCTCGCCCGTGATAAAGCCGGCGTGCGGAGTGCACAAGAATAAAATCGGCGCCGCAATTTCTTCCGGGGTACCCACGCGCCCGAGGGGAATTCGGGACAAAACCTCCCGGCTGGCCCTGCTGTCGTTCAACACCGGTGCCGACATATCCGTATCCACCCATCCGGGAGCCACACAGTTGACGTAGATCCCATCCCCGGCAAGCTCGGTCGAAAGGCCCTTGACCATACTGATCAGCGCCCCTTTGCTGGCGGCATAATCGCAATGGAAAGCCTCGCCACGCTGCCCGGCGGTGGAGCTCACGAGGACAATGTGACCCGCCACGCCTAGCGACTTACCCTGTTTTTTCATCTGCGCCACGGCCTGCTGGGTCAGGGTGAAAACCGCATCCAGGTTGACGGCCAGCGTGCTCCGCCATTGCGCGAGCGACATCTGATCGATGCTGGCATCGCTCGGCGGCCAAATCCCGTGATTGGCAACCAGAATGTCCACCCGCCCGAATCGTTGCACGGTGGCTTCCACCAACCCGCCTGCCGACTCGGGATCAGAAAGGTCGCAAGCGACGGCGGCACATTGCTGGGCCCCGAGTTCTCGCACCAGCTGCTCGGACTGTTCGCGGGCGCGATGGTAGTTGAAGAGCACCTGGGCGCCGGCGGCGACGAACATCCGCACGGTCGCAGCGCCGATACCGCGAGAGCCGCCAGTGATCAGGGCCACTTTGGGATGGAGCGAGAGTGAAACGGGCATGGGCAGATAGTTTCCCGCTTCTGATTTCCCGTTGCAAGAGGCAGGTTGGAGCGGCGGCGCGATCGCCGCCTACACTTGGGGAAGGTTTTCGCTCTTCATCTGGCGGGACAGAATGCGCACCAGCAGGCCGTCATAGCGAGTGCCGCTACCCTTTTCCAGTTCGGCCAGCGCCTCCTCCGCCGTCCTGGCCGGGGCAAAAGGGCGATCGCTCGTCATGTTCACATAGGCGTCGGCAACCGCCAGGATGCGCGCCCACAAAGGAATTTGCTCTCCCCGCAGTCCCTGAGGATAGCCGCTGCCATCGAAAGCCTCATGATGGTGTTCGACCGCTTTCTGCAGCGCTTCCCCTCCGGGAATGGTGCCGAGAATTTCTGCGCCCACGTGGGCGTGGTACTTCACCAGGTAGAACTCATCTTCGGTGAGTGGGCCATTCTTGTTCAGAATGCGATCCGGCACAAAGACCTTGCCTACATCGTGCACGCGGGCGGCGTAAGCCAGCTCGTCGATCTCCTCCTGCGGCAACCCGAGGGCGCGAGCTATCAGCTGGCTATATCGGGAAACCAGGTCCCCGTGCCCCGCGGCATTCACTTCGCGCATTTCCGCCGCGTGGGTCAGAGCCTCGATCGCCTCGCGCAGCACCTGGGCGTGGTCGTCGGCCTGCGCGGGCTCGCCCCGGGAAAGCTTTCTCAAGGTAGTCAGCAGCTCATCGAGGTGTTCCGGACCGGTGTGCTCGCGCTGGATAAAACCTTCGATGTAGGCGGAGACTTGCTGACGCTGCACCGCGCCGTGTTCGTCCACGCCAAATTCGTCGGCGGTCGACACCTGGTCTCCCCCGGCGCGCTTCGACATGTACATGCCGGAATCCGCGACCCGGATGATGTCTTCGACCGAGACGCCATGCACCGGGAAGCTGGCCACCCCGAAACTGCCGGTGATGTGATGCTCCTGCAGCATAGGGTCGGTCGCCAGCCACAGGCGCAGGCGTTCGGCGAGAATCTGGGACTGTTCCACGCCGGTTTCCGGCATCAGGATAATGAATTCATCTCCCCCATAGCGCGCGACCACGTTCGATTGTCGGCACTTCTGTTCGAGCAGGCGTCCCACCCGGGCCAGCACCAGATCGCCCTCCAGATGCCCCAAGGTGTCGTTGACAGCCTTGAACTTGTCGAGATCGAGAAGCACCACCGAGAAGGGGCGGCCCGAACGCGAGGCTCGCCTCCACTCCGAAGTCAGCGCCTCCCAGAAAAACCGCCGCGTCTTGTTGCCGGTCAAGCCGTCGGTGATGGCCTGTTGCTGAAATTTTTGGAAGACGAAGGAATTGTGCAGGGCCGTGGCCAGCAAGTCCGCCAGGGTCTTCATGATCAACACGTCTTCGGGCGAGAAGGCGTCTTCCTCGCGACTCTCCACGTTCAGAACCCCGAGCAGAGTATCTCCGTAGGTGATGGGAATGCACAAAACCGAGCGCGACTCCGGGAGCACCCCTTGCAATTGCGCTTCTCCTGTGGTGGCGACGAGCGCGCTCTCGCCGGTTCGCGCCACCCGACCGAGAATGCCTACCCCCAGCGGAATCCGTCTGCCCAACGCCTTGGCCGTGGTGCCGGCTTCGGCTTTGATCTCCATTTCTTTGCGGGTGTAATCGAAGATTCCGATGCCAATATGGTCGAATTGGAAGTTCTTTTGGATGTGGCTGACGATTTCCGTCAGCATCTGTTCGGCGTCCTCGCTCGAGATCGCCGTCTTCGAAATGCTGTTGAGGAAGGCAAATTGATGGGCGCGGCGCTGTTCTTCCGCAAAAAGCCGAGCGTTTTCGACGGCCACCGACACTTGGCCGGCGGCGGTCTGCAGCACTTCCACGTCGCGCTGCTCAAACACGTATTCCCGCTCCGTGCTGAGCGCGGCCATCACTCCCGCCGGTTTGCCGGCCAGCAGAATGGGGGCACCGCAGAAGCACTTGGCTGGCTTGGGTCCGCCGACGGGCGCTCCCAGGCGTTCCCGCGCCTTCTCGATATCGGCACGGATCAGCAGAGGCTGGCCGGTGCGCAGGATGTACTCGGTGAGACCACCGGCCGACTTGCGCGAGCGCTTGGGCTGGATTTGTCCGTTGTCCACTTCGAGCTCAAAGCGAATCTCGTCTCCCTCTTGAAAGGCGACGTAGAAGTTGGTGGTGTCGAAAATCTGGCCCAGCTCTTTGTGCACGGTGCGCAGAATCTCGTCTTGGTCCAGTCGAGAACTCACCGCCTGGCCGATCTGGGTGAGGAGTTCATACTCCTTGGTACGCCGCTGGGCGTCGTGCATGACCACGTAATTTTCGAGCGTCAACCCGATCTGCAACGCCAGGCCGATCAGCAGGCGCAGGTTGGACAAGCCGAACACGCTGTGGGCGGCATGAGGGAAGAAGATCACTCCGAAACTGTGCTCCCGAGTTTGCAGGCTGACCGCGGTCACGTGCCGGATCCCCTCCTGCGTCATGAGATGGCGGAACTGTTCGAAGCGGGCACCCGGGAACACCGGCAAGGGTTCCGACATTTCCGTGACGTTGCGGAAGGTTACAAATCCGCCGCGGCGGTAGGCCAGTTCCGCGATGTACTCCCCGGCTCCGCTTTTTTCCATCTTGCTGATCAGCTCGGCTGAGAAGCCGCGCTCGACTGAAGGGAGAGTGGCGCGCCATCGCTCGGAGATGTAAATCAACGCCCGCCCGGTCGGCAAAGGAGCCACCAAACGGTCCAGAATGCTCTGCAGGCTGGGAACGAGCTCCTCCGCGGAGAGCAGCCGCCTGGGATCGACGCCGAGGGTGGAGAAGGCGAGCGCGTTTTCCTGCACCGCATTGCGTTCGTTCTCAAACAGCACCATGAGCATGGCGGCACCCAGCAACATCTGCGGAATCGCGCCCAGGAACTGCCCCGGCGTGCCCAACGTGGAGAACGGGTTGCGCACGATCAACACCGCCCACAACGCCAGCGAGAAGGCGAGAAGCTTGAAGGCGACGGAATTTTTACGGTGTGCGTGACGATAAAAGTAGAACGAGCAATAGAGCAGAACGACCCCAATGCCGACGTCCAGGGGAAGATGAAGACGGTCGATCGCCGACGGGTCGAGGCGAAAAGTCTGGGGCGCCCACAGATTCCACCCCGCGAGGGCGATGACCAGCAAAGCGAAAACCCCGTCCGGCCAACCCAGGGTAAACTTCTCCCGCATCAGCCGCGTGGAGATGAAAATACAGAGCGTCATTGCCACCAGCAGCCAGGAACCGACAAAGTCAAGCCAGGCCTGGCGCTTGTGCAGGGTCTCCCAGGCCTCGACACCATATTGCAAGGCGTAAAAGGCCCACGCCAGCTGCCAGGCGCGAAAATATCGCTGACGGCTCTGCTCGTAGAGATAGGTAAACAGGAAGAACAGGAGCAGGACAACCACTCCTGGCACAAGAACCATGATTGCGTTGCCGCTACTGGTTAAGCTCGTCATGGAATAGAACCGGGGCCGCTCTCCCTGTGCCCGAGCAATCTCATGGTTTCACACCCTCTTAGCCAAAACAATAGTCTTGCCCGCTTCGCCACGCATTTCCCGCTACCGATGGTAACCCCGGCGAGTTACTAAAGATTGATGGATCCCGGTCTGCAGCCAGCCCTGGTCCTCGACCCTTCTCTCCGGGTTTCTTCCCGCTCGGGCGGAGGGGCGGCTCAGCCTAGCGCCGCTCTTGTCGTGCTAGCATACTTTAGTACAGCGCCATGGCCGCCTCCCATCCGACCCGCAAACACCTGGAGCCCGAAGTTTCGGCGGAGGAATCCCGCCCCTCCAATTTCATTCGCGACCTCATGATCGAGGACTTGAAGGCGGGCAGCTACGAAGGGCGCGTGCAGACCCGGTTCCCGCCCGAACCCAATGGTTATCTGCATATCGGTCACGCCAAGGCGATCTGCCTGGATTTCGGGCTGGCGAACGAGTTTGGCGGCCATACCAACCTGCGCTTCGACGATACCAATCCTTCGAAAGAAGAAACCGAGTACGTCGAATCGATTATGGCGGACGTGAAGTGGCTGGGCTTCGAGTGGGACGGCCTGTTTTATGCCTCGGATTACTTCGAGACGCTGTATGAATGGGCGGTCCGACTCATCCAGGCGGGAAAGGCATACGTCGACGACCTCTCCGCCGACCAGATTCGTGAGTACCGGGGCACGCTGACCAAGCCGGGTAAGGAAAGCCCCTATCGCAACCGCTCGGTCGCGGAGAATCTGGATTTGTTCGAGCGCATGAAGGCCGGCGAGTTTCCCGATGGCGCGCGCGTTCTGCGGGCGAAGATCGACATGAGCTCGCCCAACCTGAATCTACGCGATCCCGTCATGTACCGGATCCTCCATGCCGAACACCACCGCACCGGCCGAAGGTGGTGCATTTATCCCATGTACGACTACGCCCATGGCCAGTCGGATTCGATCGAGCGGGTTACGCACTCGATGTGTACGCTCGAATTCGAAGCGCATCGTCCCCTCTACAACTGGTTCATCGAGCAGCTGGGAATTTTCCCGTCGCGCCAGATTGAGTTCGACCGCCTCAACCTGACCTATACGATTCTGAGCAAGCGCAAGCTGTTGCAGCTGGTGGAGCAAGGCCAGGTGCGGGGTTGGGACGATCCCCGCATGCCTACCATTTCCGGCATCCGTCGGCGGGGCTACACCCCGGAGGCGATTCGCAATTTTTGCCAGGCGATCGGAGTTTCGCGCACCAACGGCGTCATCGAGCTCGAGATGCTCGAACATTTCGTTCGGCAGGATCTGAACCTGCGCGCCCCCCGCGCCATGGCGGTGCTGCGGCCGCTGAAGGTCGTCCTCGACAACTATCCCGAGCACTTGGTCGAAGAGATGGAGGCGGTAAACAACCCGGAGGATCCCGCCGCCGGGACGCGCAAAGTGCCCTTCACCGGAACCCTCTACATCGAGAGGGATGACTTCCGCGAGGAGCCGTCGCCCCAGTATTATCGCTTGTCTCCGGGGCGCGAAGTGCGCTTGCGCTATGGATACTGCATCACCGCGACCCGCGTGGTGAAGGACCCTCGGGGCGAAATCACCGAAGTGCATTGCCGCTACGACCCTGAGACCCGGGGCGGCCATACCCCGGACGGACGCAAGGTGAAATCGACCATCCATTGGGTTTCTGCAGCCCACGCGGTCGATTGTGAGGTGCGACTGTACGAGCCCCTGTTCACCAAGAAAGACCCCAACCCCACCGAGGAAGGCGCGGAGTTCACCGACAGCCTGAACCCGAATTCGCTCGTGGTGCTTCGCGGTTCGAAGGCGGAACCTTCGCTCGCCAGCGCCCCCGTGGGCAGCCGCTATCAGTTTGAGCGCCTTGGATACTTCGCGGTGGATCCCGACACGACCCCGGGCAAACCTGTGTTCAACCGCACCGTGGCGCTCAAAGACACCTGGGCCAAAATCGAGAAGAAGGGACAGTCGCGCGAGAAGGCGAGCCGACGCTAAGCCCGGTTTGCCCGGGACTTTTCTCCGTGGAATCGAACCGTCGCAGCGCCCGCCGGCGACGATTTTTGACCCCCGACCCGTTTCCCGCAACTCGCTTGGCGTCAGTTGCCCGCGTGCGGGCTCTGGGCTGGATTCTTTTTGCGCGGGGGCCGCGGCTTCACCACCTTGACGGCAAAGCGCACCGCGAGGTTCTTGGGAGGGAAGCAGGCAGCATTGTCGCAGGCCTGGTAGCGAAGACTTCCATGAAATTCGTACTCGCCGGCAAGCACGCTGGCCAAGGGCCGCACACGAACCAACACCGTGAACCGGCCACTATAGACATTGAGTTTGTCGGTGGGGGAGAAGGCGAAGCTCCTGTCTTCGCCCGGAGGATAAGTAATTTTTCCCACCATCAGGTCGGTGGGCGGGTCCAGTTTTAAAGTCGTCGGAATCAGGTATTCAGCGGAGGGCTGATTCGAGTTGATGTGAAACCCGGGTTCCACGCTGAAGGTCAACTGCACGTTGTTCACCTTCCCGCGGGTGAGTTGGGCGGTGGGCGCAGGCAGCAGAGTCACGGAAGGGCTCTTCTTGGCAAAGGATTCCTGCGCCCTCAGTTCGAGCGCCAACGCGACCAGCAGCCCGAGGCTTATCACTACGCGCTTGACCAAGCTTCTAAGCCCGCCTTCCTGTGCCGTCCGCCCCCCTCGGGATCGCTCCGCGAGGAGGGGGCGGTTTACTTTTGCGCCTGGACGGTGGCGCTCGAGGCAAGGATTTTCTTTACGTCGTCCTCGATTTCGCCCCGGCCTTTGAGACCGTAGGCAACGTCCAGCACTTTTCCGTTGCGATCGATATAAAGGCTATAAGGCAGGAATTCGACTCCTCCGTAGGCATCGCCCACCGTCTCCTTGCCAAGCAGGACGGGATAGTTTATTCCCATCTCTTTGGCAAACCTGGCAATCTCCTCCGGGCTGGCATCGTCCATTGCCACCCCGAGGATTTGCAGGCCGGCCGAGCCATATTGCTTCTGCAACTCAACAAACCATGGCATTTCGATCTTGCAGGGAGGACACCAGGTCGCCCAGAAATTCAGCAGCACTGCCTTGCCGCGGTAATCGGAGAGATGTACGGTGCTGCCGTCGAGCGACGACAGGGTGAAGTCGGGTGCGAGGGCTCCCTTCAGGGGAGCGCTGGCGGAGTTCTGCTGGTGTCGTACGCTCCGCAGACCGACGACCAGCATCAAGGCGATCGTCACCGCCACGGCGACGATCACCAGAGGATCACGTTTCACGGAACTCTCCCCTCACAAGGCAAAACGGTTGAGAAACGACAAGTAACTCGAAATTATGCTAAAGCGTCGGAAGACAAGCAAAGCCCCGAGAACGATCAGCAGTGCTCCACTGCCGACTTCGAGCGCGTGCATATGGGAGCGGAAGCGGGCGTAAAACCGCAAAAAGCGCTCGACGCCAAAGGCCGTCAGCAAGAAGGGCACCGCCAATCCCGAGGAATAGACAGCCAGAAGGGCAATTCCTTTGAGCAGCGAATCCTGGGCCGCGGCGAAGCCCAGGATTACCGCCAGGATGGGCCCGACGCAGGGAGTCCAGCCAAACGCAAAGGCGAAACCAATCAAGAAAGCTCCTCCCACGGTGCTTCCCCCCTGCACCTGGTGCAGGCGTTTGTCGCGGTAGAGGGTCTGAATGCGCAATATCCCGCTCAGGTGCAGGCCAAACAGAATGATGACGATCCCGCCGAGCTGCGCCAGAGTCGATTTGTAACGTGCCAGAAGCTGCCCTATCTCGGTCGAGAGCGCGCCGAGAGCGATGAACACGACGCTAAAGCCCAGGATGAAGCTGATCGAGTTCAACATCATCTTGCGCAACAGGTGCGACTCCTGCAGCTTCAGTTCTTCGACTCCCACCCCCGAAATCAGTGACACGTAACCGGGCACAAGCGGTAAGACACAAGGCGAGAGAAAGGAAGCCAGGCCGGCGAGAAAGGCCGCGATGGGCAGAGGAAGACTAGCCATCAGAGATGATTGTACCTTCTCAGGGTAGGCGCAGGAGAAATCCAAGCCGGCTTCATCCGCTTTCGCCTGCCCAAGAGGCGGTCCTTAGGGTTTCGACGGTTCGAGCGCGAGAAGGTTAGACACCGGCGAGGCTGGCGAAACCGCAGGCCTCACCTCACTTGACCTCGGCCATGGTTTCGCTCGGCCGAAGGCCCGGACTCTGGCGGCGGCTGGGGCGGGGGTGCGACCTCGGCGGGTGCTTCGGCCAGCAGCTTTCGAATCAGCCCCAGGGGTACGTCCGCGGTGAGCACGGCGCGATCCCTCTGTTGTTCGATGGCCAGGCTGTCGAACAACGCCTTGATATCGGGATCGGGGGCCTGGGCGCCGAGTGAAACTTCGGCCGCATGCATCAGCCTGAGAAATGCATTCGCTCGATCGACTAAGGAATTGGCCTGGTTTTCGCTGGCCGTAAAGGCGACCGCCCGCAGACGCAGCGCCCCCAGGTAACGGAGGGATGCCAGCACGACGGCGGGTTGGGACAAAATCGTCGCCCAGCCGCCGGGGCGGGACGAGAAAGCATCCCGCTTGGGATCGACGCGAAGGATGGCCCAGGCTTGGCTGGCCAGCGGCAGGTGCCGATAGTAGCGGCGCAACAGCGCCGGACCAGCGAATGGGGAGGCCAGTTTTTTGGAGCGGTCGATGATGCCGCGGATCACCTGCGGATCATCGACGTTGGAGGCGGCAACGCTATCCACTGCAAGAATGGCGATCCGTACCGTGCGTCCTTCCAAGGGAATGGAGTAAATGTCCGCCGAGCGATAGTCTTCGACCGAATGGGCGAGTTTGCGCAAATAGTCCCGCAGGCGATCGCCTTGAATTTTGCCCACGAAAACCTCCGAGAAGCGAGGCTCTGCTTTTTCGGCCGACTGGTCGGCGTAGTGGATGGCGATGGCGGCCTGCTCGAGATCGCGCTCAAACTGAAACCCCGTGGCCGCAATGAAATCATCGTAGTCGGGATCGTGGCGAACCGGAGGCAGCTGGCCGATCAGGTTGGAGCGACGCATCCATTGAAGATTGACGTAGACAAAGCCATCGGCTCCGGGAAGGAGACGGGCGGCCTCGGGGGGAGCGTGCTTGCGCAGCACGACCACCAGGGCGATGCCCGCCGCTAACACGAGAACGGCTACGATGATCGGGAGCCTGCGTCGTATTCGCATCGAGAGCGGCCACTCGGGGCGCCAGGTACGGGTGGGACCTGGTGCGGGAGAGCCTGGGAAAGGCAATCATAGCACCCGCTCCTCGGAGAAGCCGTAGCTGGGAGGCGGCCGTGAAGCGTTTCGGTCGGGCTTCGATGGCTCCGGCTTTCCTTTAGCGTTCCCTCTGGTTGCACGTGGAGTGCCGTTGTGATAACGTTTTAAGTTGTACCCGACAGCAGAAGCATGGAGAGGGTTGTGTGTCCTTAGGGGCATCGCTCTCGAGCTGCTGGCGTAGCTCAGCTGGTAGAGCATCTGATTTGTAATCAGAGGGTCAGGGGTTCAAATCCCTTCGCCAGCTCCAGGATTCGGTACAAAGGCAATTTCGGCGGCGCGACATCGGGCTTTTCCATCGGCACTCCAAAAGGACGCATTTCGAAATGTAGTGTAGGCGTGCGAAGAGGATTTCGTGCGCATGTGCCTCATTGAGGTTTTCCGCCGAGCACTGTCTTCCAGGTGTATGCAGGGCCGGACTATCGGCAGCCGGCAATTTGCACAGGTGGGTGAGTGGTTAAAGCCGGCAGACTGTAAATCTGCTCCTCCTTGCGAGGTACGGAGGTTCGAATCCTCCCCTGTGCACCAGTGATTCGCGTGAATCGTTTACTGTTCGCATTGGTCGCCTATTTGATCTTGGGAGTTTTGTCGTGGACGACGCTGGGTGATCTGCGAATTCGGCTTGTGACGCTCTTAATTTTGGCCATGTTCGCTCTTAAGACCTGGGTGCGCCGAAAGGATTTCATGCATTCGGAGTAGGGGCGAGAGCCGTTCCCCTGGGCCGATCGATCCTCGAGGCACGCGAAGCGTTTGGGTGACGGGTGCGAAACCTGAGTCCGCGGCGGAATTTCCTGGGCGCAAGCGGCGTCCGGCACAGCGGGCAAGGCGGGAGGGTTGAGCGGGAGTAACTCAGTGGTAGAGTCACAGCCTTCCAAGCTGTTGGTCGCGGGTTCGATTCCCGTCTCCCGCTCCAGAGAGTTCTGGGCAAGTTCGGCCGATGTAGCTCAGTTGGTAGAGCACTCCCTTGGTAAGGGAGAGGTCACCAGTTCAATCCTGGTCATCGGCTCCAGATTCGAAGGCAGAGATTTCGAGCGTGGCGAGCTTCGAGCAAGCGGTGCTCAAGGTTGAAAAGCCGAGGGAGTTTGCGGCCTTGCAGGATGCTATCGCCCGCGCCTTCGCTCCCGAGAAGGTGGAGAAGCTTCTGGCGCGACTGGCCCAGCGGCGCTTGCGAGTGCGGGACTGGGAGTCGGTGTTAACGAGCGGTGTTTTCGACGAAGTCGAAGGGGGAGAAACGGCTCAGAGTTTGTATGTCTCGCTGGCCGTCTCGGACCAGGCCCAGATTCGTGAGTTGTACCTCTTCCGGGTGGAAGAGGTGAGCCCGAAGCTCAGAGCGCGGTTTCATAGGCTCTACCAGTACTGCTGAGAAGGCTGCGCGCCGGGCGATGCCGGTCCGGGGCGAGGTTCGCGGTACTCATCGACAGCAAAGAGGTTGGCGCCCATGGCGAAAGAGAAATTTGAACGCACCAAGCCACATGTGAACGTGGGGACGATTGGGCACATCGACCACGGGAAGACGACGTTGACGGCGGCGATCACCAAGGTGTTGCAGAAGCACAATCCGAAGGTGGTGTTTCGCTCGTTTGATTCGATCGACAACGCGCCGGAGGAGAAG
>JASHSL010000468.1 GCA_030040855.1 Terriglobales bacterium | reverse complement strand
GTTCCAGGCGAACTCGTAGGACTTGGGAGTGGCGGTCCCGGCGGCGATGTCGTGGAAGTGTTCGCCCATTACCAGAGTCCAGGCATCATTCAGGCGTTGCCGCGGGTAGGGGCGCGCTCCCAGCCACTGCGCTGCGATCGAAGCTTTCTCCGCCGCGTCGGCCAGCAACTCCTCTTTTCTTAGCCAGCGTTTCTGATAGGCCTGCGATGTCAGCGAGCCGGCAGAGTGATTCGTTAATTCCATCTCGCCGGTGTAACGAGGAAGGCCGGCCGCCTGCGCCGGCGTGATATCGAGAAACATCTGGTCCGCCGCCGCGGAGATGACATGAACCGGGCCGTCACCCACCGTGACCGCCGGCCACTCGGGATGCGGGCGTCCGGGGAAAAAGAACTCGCCCGGAGGAGGCAGCGTGGCCGTTCCCTTCGTCACAATGGCTTCCAGCAGCTTCACCGATTCTTCTTCAGGGGTTCCACCAATGTCACCGGTGCCGTAGTAGTGATAATCCGCAAACACGCCGCTGGCCTTGCCGTTCTGCGCCACGCGCGAGGCCCAATTGTCCTGATAGCGGTCCAGGTCGCTCTCCTGCTGGGCACGGCTGAGTCCGTCCCGCTGGTTCCGCAGTGCGTAGTATGCGTGAAGTTCTTTCGGATCGAGTGGCTTCCCGCTCCGGTCTTCCTCCTCCAACCGTTGGCGCAGTTCCTGCAGATTCTTCTGCAATTTCTCAAGTTCGTTGTTGGGCGGACCGGGCGGCAGTGGCTTGCTGAGATCGGTGTCGATCCCACCGCTGTAACTTCCCGGATTGAGAGCGGCGAGCACACTCTCGCCATCTGGCCCTACCCAGACGCCCACGTTGAATGGAGTTCCTTCCGGTGTCCTCTCGATCGATGGCAGGCCCCCTCCCGGCGCCGAAGAACCCCACACCAGCTTCTGCGTCGAAAAGCCCTTCACGCCCGAGTGCGCCAGGATGGTCGGCAACGAAGCAGGAAATCCAAAGCAGTCTGGCAGCATGTATTCCGCGCTGGCTTTGCCGAACTCTTTGCGGAACCAGTTATTACCGTACAGGATTTGCCGGATAATCGCCTCGGCGCCGGGCGCATTCACATCACCTTCTTCCATGGACGATCCCGCCGGAAACCACCGGCCCTGATCCACATACTTTTTCAATCTCTCGTAATCCGCCGGGAAGTACTGCTTCATGAAGCGGTAGCGGTTGGCTCCGCTGAAATTGAAAATGTAGTGCGGATACTTATCGAATAGCTTGAAGTTATCCTCCATGGTCTTGCGGATGTATTCGTTGATGACCTGGGGATACTCCCATCGCCACTCGGTATCGAGATGCGCGTACCCCACAACATAAAGAGTTGGCTGCGTGCTCAAATCGGGCTTCTGGTCTGTTTGCGCACCGGAGATAGAAAGGGGGATCAGCCAATAAAAGAAAGACGCAATCACCAATGTGAAACAGCGTCGCATGTCTGCTGCCCGGGGTGCCCGGAAATTGAGCGGTCCCATCTCGCACTTGAATGTCCGAGTACGATCGAAACATGCTCCTGCAATATCGCAGGCCACTGCGAAATGGCACTCACCTGAATGCATTAAAAAGATTGTGCATCCACACCAACCAACGTTGCCGCAAGGATCACGACATCTCGATTGTTCGGCAATGTAACGCTCTCAACAGTCTTCGTCGAGTCTAAACCAAATTCGTAAGCGTAGAGGTTGAAGATGCGAATATCCTCGCTGCCGTCAGCAAAATTCCTGTGCGACATGGCAACCGCTTCGAACTCTCCTGGAAAATTTTGCGGGGAGAACCAGTCACTGAAGTTCTGCACAAATTGTGAACTTGTACCGTCGGTATAGTGGACGGTAATGGTCTGCGAGGTCTGGCTGCCCTCCACACCGGTTCCAAGCAATAACAGGCCGAAGTACTGGCCCTGAGGCAAGTTGATGGTTTGCCCACCGCAGCCGATCGCATCAAGTTGGTTGGCGGGTCCAAACTTGAATCGGATAAGGTCGAGAACGCGCGCAGGCGTGAGCAGATTCGCGGAATACGAGAATCCGACGCCGTCGAGCCCTCCGGTTGAATACCGAGTCCCAGCGCACGACAAGCCAAAACAATGTTCTGCACAGCCGGGATAGATGCTGGCGCCGGCTGTGTCTGCGCGTTGCCGGCGTTCGGGGCTTGCGTAGCAGATTGAAGAATCCGAGCGATGAGTTGATCAGGAACGGGATCAGGTTTGAGCCAGCGCATGGCCCGCGCGGAATACATCGCTTCGAATAGGCCGATCTCGCTCTGGGCCATGCCGGTGCCGTCCATCGTCACCTCCCGGATCACTGGCGAACCAGTATAGCAATGCAGATGAAGCGGTCGATTCCCGGGTATCGTAAAACGGGCGTGAGATACTCGGAGTCCGACGCCGTGATCCTCGCGGGCTACGCCCGCTCCGGTATGACAGCGTGGAGTATTTGTCGGCACGACCAAACAGGCTGCGGGAAAATGGTTGTATTGTCATTCCGAGCCGCTCGCAAGCGCGCTTGCCCGGTGAGGGCGTGTCGAGGAATCTGCAGTTTTCGCGGTTTCGGGCAAACTGCAGATCCCTTCTGCTCGGGATGACAATTCTTTTGGGGTTTTTCCGCAGCCTGCTAGTCTAGGGAGCCTTGCGAAACCATTCGTCGAACCACTCGAAGGCGCGCACGTAGTAGTCGCGCTGATCGGCGGGCCGGATCAGTTGGTGTCCTTCGTTTGGATAGACCACCAGCTCGGTGGGCACTTCGAAGCGCTTGAGCGCGTGCCACCATTCTAGCGACTGCTCCATCGGAACTTCGCCGTCACGGTCGCCCACGAGGATCAAGGTCGGGGTGGTGACCTGTTTCACATAATGCATAGGGTCGCTCTTGGTGTATAGCGCCGGATCGTCATACACGGAGGCGCCGAAAAAGGGAATCATCCACTCGTCGATATCGTTCAGCCCGTAGTAGCTCTGCCAGTCGGAAATCCCGGCGCCTGCGACCGCGGCGGCGAAGCGATGGGTCTGAGTTTCCATCCACATCGTCATGTAGCCGCCGTAGCTGTGCCCACGCAGGCCGACCCGGCGAGGGTCCACCGGATACTGCGTCAGAACCGCATCTACGCCGGCCATGATGTCGCGATAATCGCCTCCGCCTAAATCCTTCACATTGGCTTGGGTAAAGGCTTCGCCCTGCCCATAACTGCCCCGCGGGTTGGGGCACAGGGCGAAATAGTCGAGCGCCGACGCGGTCCCCATGGCGGTCGTATCCCAGCGTGAGTTACAGGCCGAGGAAGGTCCGCCGTGCACGTTGACGACCAGCGGGTAGGTATTGCCGGGGGCAAAATCCTTGGGCAGCATGAGCCAACCTTCGAGAGACGTGCTGCCATTTTTCCAATGGAAATTGCGCATCTCACCCCAAGCCGGCTTAAGACCGGCGTTCAGGGTGGTTATTTGCGCCCACTTTCCAATCGGCCCGGCCCAGACTTCCGGAGGAAGGCTCGCCGATTGGCGCGCGACCGCAGTCAGGACTCCGTCGGCGGCGAAGGAAGCGCTGGGAGAGGGGGTTGTCCCCACGAACTCTTCCCCGGTCCAAATCGTCTCGACCCCGCCCTCGGATGTGCTTAAGGTGGCGAATCCGGATTCTCCATCGACATTCTGCGCAAACACGATGCGGCCGGGACCGCGCCAGGCCAGCGAGGACGGAGAACTCTTGAGGCCGGGAGTGAGGTTGCGCGCAGGGCCACCCGCCGTCGGAACCAGATAGATGTCGCCGCCGTTTACGTCTTCGTCGCTCATGAGCCCTTCGATCAAGGCGACGGACTTGCCATCGGGCGAGACCCTCGGCGCCGCGATCTGCCGTTTCGGAGCGTAGATTTCTCGCATCTGGCCGGATTCGCCGCTGATCCGGTACAGCCGCGCGACATACCAGTTGGCGTCGCCCGCACCCCGGGCTGCTGTTGCCACCCAGCCTTTCCCGTCGCGAGTCCACTCATATTCGTAGATATACATGTCGGCGGGCGTGACTTCGGTGAGAGTGTTGGTGCTGAGATCGATGGTGGCGAGTCGCTGCTCATAAATCGTCTCGTCAATCACTCCTCGAAGCGGGGTCATCGGTTGCAGGGGACCGGCCACGCGTGGCATGCCTGCGATGAAGAGCAGGGCCAACTTCGATCCGTCGGGGGAGAATTGAGGCGCGGCAGCGTAGCCCTTGAGTTCTGCTCGCAGCACCTTCGCCGTGCCGTCGGCGGCGCTGGTCCAGATCTGAGCCGAGGGAGCACTCCCAGGCAGATCGGCGGCGAAGGCGATTTGTTTGCTATCCCCTGACCAGCAGACGTCGCGCAGCGGAAGCCTGCCCTCAATGGCGATGGGACGGGAAGTCCCACCGCGGGTCGAGCTGATGGTCAGCTCGCTCCCGACGATAGCGGCGACTTCGGTTCCGTCGGGAGAAATCGCAACTTGCTCGATCTCCCGCGTATACGGCATGGAATCGACCGCCCTGGCCACCCGGGAGGAGGCGGTCTGGGGGCGAGCCCACGCGCAAGGGGAGAAAAGCACAACCGCGATCTCACAAAGAAGCGAAGCAGATACACGCCGAGAGGCTCGTGTCATAGGAGGAAAGTATATACGGCAAAGCCGACCCTTCCGGGGGACTGGGGGGAACCGGCATTGCGCCCTACGCGGCCTCTTCGAGTCTTCGAATCTCGTGGGAACGGAATCCTTCGTGTCAGCGTATCCAGATTGTGGAGAAAGTGGTTGGCCCAGACCCGGCTCACATTCGCTCCTGAACCCCGTCCAATCGAAGGGATGATCCTCAAGGACCTCATCGGCGACGTGTTCCGCACCCTGTGGGCGCACAAACTTCGCACGTTCCTGACCATGTTTGGCATCGCCTGGGGGATTGTATCGATCGTGCTCATGGTGGGAGCGGGAGAAGGTTTGCGGGTGGGCCAGGCCAAAGTCGCAGAAACCCTGGGCAAGGACGTCATGATCGTGTTCCATGGGCGCACCAGCCTTCAGGCCGGGGGAACGCGGGCGGGAAGGATTGTTCACTGGGAGGACCAGGACGTGGCGGTGGTCGTCTCCGAGTCGCCCGACTGCCAGTACGCTATACCCGAGCTCGAACAGGAGACCGTGCGCACCCACAGCAACTATAACAACGCGGCGTTGCTGGTCACCGGTTCGTTTCCCGAATTTGGTTACATTCGCAGCCTCGATGTTGGCCAGGGTCGCTTTTACAACTGGGACGACGAGCGTTTCCGGCGTCGGGTTGTATTCTTGGGCAGTGATGCCGCCAAACAGCTCTTTCCCGGCCGCAATCCGGTCGGAGAAAATCTCTATCTGAACGACTTTCCCTACACCGTCATTGGGGTCATGGCGCAGAAGAAGCAAGACTCGAGCTACGACGGCTGGGATGTTAACAAGATCTTTGTTCCATTCGCGGCGATGCGACGGGATTTCCCCGACAAGCCTCCCGGCACCTCGACCACCTTCGATCAGCTGCTGGTTACCCCCAAGTCCGTGGCGCAGCACGAGGCATGCAAACATGAAGTGCGGGCTGCCCTGGGACGAATGCACCATTTCGATCCGAGCGATAAGGAAGCTTGTCCCATCTGGGACACAGTCGAGGAAGCCCAAGCTTTCCTGCAAATGACGAATGGGATGAAGTATTTCTTGGGGGCAGTCGGATTCGTCACCCTCTTGCTGGGAGCGTTGGGGGTCATGAATGTGATGATGGTGGCGGTGCGGGAGCGCACCCGGGAGATCGGCGTGCGCAAGGCGCTGGGCGCGCCAAAGCGCATCATTTTGAAGCAGTTCTTTCTCGAGGCCCTGTTGATTGCCTGGCTGAGCGGGGGCGTCGGGCTGGGGATTGCCTACGGTCTTTGCTATCTGGTGAATCTCGCTCCCATGCCCGACTTCTTCGCTGGCCTGTTGCCCACGTGGACGACCAGTGTGCTGGCCTGCGGGCTGCTGGGTGGTGCCGCCGTCCTGGCCGCTCTTTATCCGGCGCGGAAGGCAGCTTCGGTAGACCCGATTGAAGCATTGCGATTCGAGGCGGGAAGCTAACCAGCGCTCCCGCGGAAGCGACGGAGGAATCACGAGAGGCGCAGGAAGCGAAGCCCGCACAGGCTTCCGGCTCCTCGGTGATTGTCCGAACCATGCTGTTAGAGATCATTGCTGAAGCCTGGAACGCCCTGAAGCGCAACGCGACGCGCAGCCTGCTGACTTTGCTCGGCATTGTTTGGGGTATTTCAACCGTCACCCTGCTCGTCGCCTATGGCGCCAGTTTTCGCGAAATCCTGGTGAACGGCTTCGATGCCTTTGGGAAAAGCGTCGTGATCTGTTGGCCGCAACAAACCAGTGAACAGCCGGGGGGCCAACGAGCCGGGAGGAAGGTGGTGTTCGAGCAGGCCGATCTTGATCTCGTGAAAGCAACCGCGCCGCTGGTCAAGAGCGCCTGCCTCGAAACCGTCCATCGTCCCGGCATCTCCTATGGCGAACGCCTGGTGGGCACGGCGGCGATCCGGGGAGTTTGTCCCGAATACGGAGAGATGCGCAACGAGGTACCGGGGGAAGGCCGTTGGATTGACGCGAGCGATTTTGTCGAACGGAGGCGGGTAGCCTTCCTCGGGGCGCGGGTTCGCGAACAGCTCTTCGGCGGGCGGCCTGCGGTCGGAGAAACCGTGTTGATTGGCGGCGTCCGCTTTACGGCGATCGGCGTTATGGCTCGGAAAATCCAGTTGAGCAATTATTTCTCGAGCGATGACGATTCGGTCTGGATCCCCTATACGGCGGCCGGGGACTTGTGGAACACCCGCTATGCCGCCGTCCTCGTCTTCGAGCCCGTGGCTCCGCAGTTCGAAAAGCAGGCTATGGCCCAGGTGCTGGCGGCGATTGCCACCCGCCAGCAATTCTCCCCCACCGATACGAAAGCCATCCAGATGTTTGGACGCGACGAATTTCGTCCGATTATTGACGGGTTGACCATCGGACTCCAGGTGCTGCTGACCTTTATCGGAACCTTGACCCTGGGAATTGGTGGGGTAGGCGTCATGAACATCATGCTGGTCTCGGTCGAGGAGCGCATTCGCGAAATTGGGTTGCGTCGTGCCTTGGGAGCGAGAAAACGGCACATCTGGTTTCAGTTCCTGGCCGAAACCTTGCTGATTATGCTGCTCGGCGGAGCCCTCGGCGTGCTGCTCTCCTACGGCATCGCAGTGGCGGTGGGCACCTTGCCGCTGATGGGCCCGCTCTTTGAGGATACGTCCGGCAAGGCTGATATCCATCTCCAGATCTCGGCCATGACTCTGGTTATATCCACGGCCGTGTTGCTGGCCGTCGGTGTGCTTAGTGGTCTGGTTCCCGCCTTTCGTGCCGCCAAGCTCGATCCTGTCGAGGCGCTGCGCTACGAATGATCGACCTCTGCGGCAAGACGGCGGGCAGTCTGAAGGCCTGTCCATTCGATGCTCGAGCGCTCGCGTCGAAATTCAGTTGACCTGCCGGTTCGTTCCCTGTAACGTGCTGCCATTCCCCGGGGCGGCGGTGGCGAGGTGCTGGCTTGCCGATTTCTGCCATAGACGCAATCAGTCCGGCCTATGAGCATACCAAACAGCAGCTGTTTCACCCGTTTCGCGCGGAGCAGTGGGCCAAGCTGGGTCTGGTGGGATTGCTGGCGGGAGAATTGACCACCGGAAGTTGCGGCAACGGACTTCCCAAGCACCCCGGGCAGGCTACTGCGGGCGGCATGCCCAGGATCGATCCTGCGCTGCTTGTCTTGCTGATTGCTCTCCTTATCTTGATCGGCTGTGTCATCTTCATCGTGGTGCTCTATCTGAACAGCGTAATGCGCTTCGTTTTGTTTGACAGCGTCATCGCAAAGCGATGCG
>JASHSL010000043.1 GCA_030040855.1 Terriglobales bacterium | reverse complement strand
CAGCGATATCAAAGAAGCGGAAGTGATGCGCGCCAAACTGATCAACGACGGATACAATCCGATTTTGAAGAAGTAACCTTCAGGTGCGGGGCGCAAACCGCCTCTTCTCGCCCGCTGGAGTCGCTAGCCCATGTTTGCGCATTTTGCGGATCGCCACGTTCCTAAAGCCAACAAAATAAAGAAAAGGGCATTCAGCTTTGCTGTTTGCATAGGGGCACAATGTGGAAAACAGGTACCTGAGATGTACCTTGATTATTGGCGGTTATCCTGCATAATGGCCTTAGCAACAGATAGGGGCACCGAATGTTCCTGCGCACCACCCGCGTCAAGCGCCCTGATGGTACGGTCCACGAATACATTCGCCTAGTCGAGTCCGATTGGAATCAGGGTCGTCCCCGCCATCGGGTCATCTGCAACTTGGGCCGCAAAGAGTTGTTAGCCCCACATGCGGAAGCTTTGCTACGCCTGCTGCAGGGCAAGGAAAAACCCCAGAGCGGGAAGGGGGAAGCCAGGGCGGTAGGGGCGTGGGACTGGGGAGTGATGCTGGTGGCGCGACACCTCTGGCAGGAGTTGGGCCTGCAAGCCCTCCTCGACGGGTTGGCCAAGAATTCTGGGAGGAAGCAGGATCTCGCCGACCGGGCGCTGGCGCTGGTGAGCCACCGGCTGTGTAAGCCCAGCAGCGAACACGGTCTGGCGCGATGGTTAGAAACCGATTTTGTGTGTGATCGCTGGGGGCAGCGATGGGGGCCGGAGTGGCGAGAGGAAGGGGAACGCTTGTCCAGCCCGCGGCCGCGAGTGCGGGTCAAAGACCGGCAGTTGCGGCAGTGGTATAGGACGCTGGACCAGTTGGTGGTCCATCAGAAGGCGATCGAGCAGGAATTGTTTCTGCACTTGCGCAATCTGTTTGCTTTACAAGTCGATTGGGTTTTCTACGATTTGACCTCGACGTATTTCGAGGGGAACGGACCCGGGGGATGGGCGCGGCACGGATACAGTCGGGATGGAAAACCGCGGAACCGGCAAGTCTTGGTGGGGGTGGTAATGATCGAGGGATGGCCCATTGCTCATCACGTTTTCCCGGGCAACTTGCGGGATTCTGCCACGGTGGAAAAAGTGCTGCAGGATTTGCAAGTGCGCTTTGGTCTGCGACGCGTGGTGTTTGTGGGCGACCGAGGCATGGTGACCTCGGATAACTTAGAGCGGCTACGGGCGAGCGGGCAGGGTTATTTGGTGGGGCTTCAACGGCGCCGCCAACCCGAGATTCTTCGTTATCTGCAAAGCGCTACCGGGCCGTGGTTAGAATGTCCCGCGGGCATCTCGGCCGGGGAAAAGTTTCTCGTGCCCAAGACTCTAGTGCAGGAAGTCGCCTCCGGCAAAGCGGGCGTGCGGGTATTTGTGGTTCACAGTGAGGAACGCTTGGCGTATGAACGCAGCCAGCGGGAAAAGGCGATGCAGCAGGTGCAGGCAGAACTGGCGGCATTACAGCAGCGAGTGCGCCAAGGCCAATTGAAATCGCCGGAGAAGATCGGCGCCGCTGCCAGCCGGGTTCTCTCTCGCCACCACGGATTCCGCTACTACGCTTGGGAATTAAAACGCGGCCAGTTCCACTATTTTGAACATGCAAAAAACTTGCAGCGGGAGAAAGCCCTGGAAGGCAAATATCTGATTCAAAGTGAGGAGCCGAACCTTTCCCCCATCGAAGCGGTGGACATCTATAAAGATCTCAGTGAAGTGGAGAGGGCCTTTTCCGGACTGAAGGATGTGATCGAGATGCGACCCATCTATCATCGCACGATGCCGCGCGTGGAAGCTCACATCTTCATCGCTTCTCTCGCATTCTTACTGGACCGCGCGCTGGAGAAAAAACTGAAGGCTGCCGGCAATGACCTCTCCTCCAAGGAAGCCTGGCAGGCGCTGAAAACCGTGCGCGTGGTGGACATCGATCTCGGGCACGGTGAGCACAAGCAATCCGTAACTCAGGGGAGTAGCCGAGCCGCGGGTATTCTAAAGACGCTGGGGCTCAAGGATCTGAATCCGGTTCCCCGAGAAACACAGTGGCGGACGGCATAGTGACACATCGAAGAGATCGACTCCTTGTTTTCAATGCATTGCGGGCCGAAAGTGCAAACATGGGCTAGGGTCCTTCCGGTTTTGTCTTTGCCTTTACAGCCAAGCCGGCCGGTCCAGCCGTCGGCCATGGCTTAACGCGCGACGGCCACTTTCCCGCGCTCGTCCCGCTCGAGATAGGCCCAAGGTACCTTGGGGTCGTGGGTAAACATGGTGAGCCAACGTCCGGGAATCGTCTGGGCGTAGAATCGCTTGCGGCTCTCGATGGTTTCGAGCGGAAACAGATCAAACGCCATCACCCAGTTCAGATCCAGGTGAGCCGTGGTCGGGATCAGGTCGGAGATGTAACAGGCCTTTTTATCGGCGCTCTCCACCAGTACAGCCTGCATATGCCGGGTATGTCCGGCAAACACCTTCACCGCAATTCCAGGGACGATCTCCTGGTCTCCCTGCAACAGCCGCATCCGCTCATTGGCGACCAGCGGATCATAATTGGCGCTCATATAGCTGATGGCATCGCGCTCGAGCTGGCGGCGTGCATGCTGCCACTCGCCTTCCTGGACGTAGTAGGTGGCTTTGGGGAAGGTGGCCACGTGCTGGTCGCCGCGGCGTATCGTGTTCCAGCCACAGTGATCGAAGTGCAAGTGCGTGTTGATCACTACGTCGATGTCATCGAGCGGGATAGCCGCCGCGGACAAACTATCCAGCAATTGGGCCGGCTGCCCGTAGATCGCGACCAGCTTCTCCGGTAGTTTGTTGCCAATCCCAGTCTCGATCAACACCGTGTGTTCGCCGGTTCGCACCACAACCGAATTCAATCCCACGGCAACTCGGTTGTTTTCATCGGGCGTCGTTTTCTTCTGCCACAAAGGCTTGGGCACAACCCCGAAAAAGGCCCCCCCGTCGAGGTGATAGATGCCGTCGGAAACGGTAATCAATTCGAAGTTGCCGAGACTCAATCGCTGCATACTTTCGACCCGCCCGCTTGCTTGCTAAGCAGCGCAGCATCCTCCTGCGGCAGGTTACTTTGGTCGAGCTCGAGCGAAGCTCGGCTGCCTGCCCTTGCAAGCGATTTGGAGCTAACGGAGTTCGCTCTCCCAGTGATCTTCCATCATGTGGAACAAGTGGTCGCGATCGTCCGATCCACCGATTCCATGGGTCTTGTTGGGATAGATCATGAACCGGAACTGCTTGCCGGCTTCGATCAGTCCTTCGACCATCTGCACGCTGTTTTGAAAATGGACATTGTCGTCGCTCGTCCCATGGATCAAAAGCAACGCGCCGTGAAGTTTGTCGGCGACTTTGGCCAGATCCATATCCACGTAGCTGGTCGTATCTTTGTCGCCGGGCAGGCCATTGTTGCGCTCCGTGTAGATAGAGTCGTAGTTCCGCCCATCCGTGACCGGAGCCACAGCTATGCCGGCCTTAAAACGGTCAGAGTGCGTCATCGCATATAAGGTCATCGAGCCGCCGTTACTCCATCCCCAGATGGCAATCCGACTGCGATCGAGCTGAGGATATTGGGCCAACAGCTGGTCGAGGGCGGCGAGTTGGTCGCGTAATTCGACGCCGCCATATTGATGACGCACGGCGGTCTGGAACTTGCGATCGCGCCCCGGCGTGCCACGATTATCCACGGTAAAAATTGCGAAGCCCTTTTGCGCCAGGATTTCGTGGAATAGGTCATGACCCAGCCACTGATTGCGTACCGTCTGCGCTGCCGGGCCGCCATAGATGTAGACGATCAAAGGAATCTTCTGCGCGCCGCCGGCGGAAGAGGGCAAGATCAGTTGGCCGTAGAGTTTTGTCCCATCCTCAGCCTTAAATTCCAGAAACTGAGGTGCGATCAGGCCAAACTCGTCCACGCTGCGCGAATTCCAAACCTTGCGGCAGGACCCGTCGCTCTGGCAAAGCGACAAGCTCGGCGGGGTCAGGATGGCGGAGTGCTCGTCCACATAGTGCTTCCTGTCAGCGGCAAACGTCACCTCGTGCGTTCCCCTCTCCACCGACACCCGCCGCAGTTCCGAGCCATCCAACTTCACCGCGTAGAGCTGCCGCTCGCGCGGGTCATCTTTGTCGCAGCTGAAGTACAGCACTCCAGCATCGTCGTCGACGGCGGCCATGCCCGAGCGCGGCCGGGCATCGGATCCGAGCACCTCAAAGGCGCCGTGGGTGAGCTGACGTTCCAGCTGGGCGTCGGAACCGAGAGGATTGTTCTTATCGAAGCGATAGAGGTAGAGCTGGGTGGTGCCGTCTCGCCAGCTCTGCCAGGTGAAGCGGTCCCCAGATTTCAGGACTTTGAAATCATCGTTGACGTAGACCCAGGCGTCAGGAGCGGATTCGGTCAGCACTTTGCGCGAGCGACCCGAATGAAGATCGACGAAGTACAAGCCAAGCTCGTCCTGGGGGCGATTTAACACCTCCGCCCAAATCAGATCGTCACGTATCCAGCCAAAGCGCGGGATATAAATCTTCGGATCGTCGGTGAGGGAAAGCCACTTGGTCTTGCCTCCCTCGGCTGCCACCACGCCCAAGCGCACCGAAGGATTCGGGTCCCCTGCCTTCGGGTACTTCTCCATATCGACACTGGGATGGGTGGTTAACCAGTTGACGATGGGATAGGTAGGAACCCTGGTCTCATCCATCTGAAGGTAGAGGATGTGCCGGCCATCAGGCGACCAGAAGTAATGACTGCGCACATCGAGCTCTTCCGCGTACACCCAATCCACTTCGCCATTCAGCAGATTTTCATCTTTTTCCTTGTCTCCCGTTTCCTTGGTCAGTTGCCTCTCTTCGCCGCCCGTGACCGAGCGCAGATAGAGGTTGTGTTGGCGAACGTAGGCCAATTTGGCGCCGTCGGGCGAGAACTTCGGATCGTTGCTCGCTTCCGGTGCGGAGGTCACTTGCACGGCAACGCCGGTTTCGAGAGTGTAGAGCCACAGCTGGCCCTGGGAATCGAACAGCAAATGCTTGGAATCGGGAGACCATTGGTAGGCGGCGATGTGATAGCAGCCCAACCGCTCCTTTTCTCGCTCATCTTTGATCGTCTCAAGCGGCGGGGCCAGTGTCGCCAGCTTGGCTTCGCTTACCAGGACTTTCTTCTCGCCAGTCCCGGCGTCTACATACCACAGCTGGCCGTGTTCGCCCGAGTCATCGCGCTCGACGAAAGAGAATTTTGTGCTGTCGGGACTCCACTGGATGTTTTCCGGTTCGCGTCCGCTAATCCCACTCTCGGCGACGATGGCTTCGATGGTAAGCGGTTTCGCCTGGCGGAGTGGCGCTTGAGGGAAGCCCGGTCCGGTCAACAACCAACAGAGGATTCCTAGGCTGACGAGTTGCTTCACAATCGGCTCCCGATGAGAAATCAGGTGAGGTGCGCAAAGCTGAAAAGTGTACACCGGCAAGGCAGATTCGTGCAGCCAAAGGAACCGTGTAGGGGACAACTTCACGTGCTAAAATCAAAACAGTACTCCTGGGGTATGCTTTCCGACATTCAGAACCTCATCGAGCTCCAGAAAGCGGACCGGGAGATCCTCCGCCTCAAGGAGGAGGTGGCCGCCTTGCCCAAGCGGGTGGCGGCAATTGAAGCCAAGCTGGCCGGTACCCGAGCGGTTCTTGAGCAAGCCAAGGCCGCCATCAAGGCCGACGACGCCGTGCGCCGCAAAGCGGAGACGGCCATTCAGGACCTCGAGCAGAAGATTTCCAAATACCGCGACCAATCGCTTGAAGTAAAGACCAACGATCAATACAAGGCCTTGATGCACGAGATTCAGTTTGCCGAGCGGGACATTCGCGCCAACGAAGACAAAATTCTTGAGCTGATGGTCAACGCCGAAGCCCGGGAAAAGGAGATGAAAGCGGCGGAAGCCGAACTGAAGGCGGAGACCGAGGAGATCGAGAGGGAAAAGGAAGAAGCTCGCAAGCGGACGGCGGAGGACGAGCAGCAACTGGCCGAATGGAATCGCAGGCGGGACTCGGCGCGGGCTGCCGTGACCGCGGATTTGCTGCGGCACTATGATCGGGTCGCCCAGCACCGCGGCAGTGGTCTGTCGGAAGTCCGCGATCAAAAGTGTCTGGCCTGCCAGGTGATGCTGCGTCCGCAGACGTATAACGAGGTGCGCGGCGGTACCGAAGTTGTGTTCTGCGAATCCTGCCAGAGGATTCTCTACTTCGATGTCAGCCGGGCGAAATCCGAGGAGGCGGTCACGATCAACAAGCGGCGCCGACCTCATCCCAAGTTGGAATCCAGTCAGGCTTGGTACTATCAGCCCAGTTTTCAGGAGTACGGCGAAGTCTTCGTGGCCTTTATCAATGGCGGGGGAAGGTCTCGGCGGCGGGTGTATGACGCCGCTACCGGGCGCCAAATTGGCGAGATCCGCGAACGCGAGGGAGAGTACCGGCTGGCCTTTCCCGAAGACCTGCGGGATGGGATCCGCCTCAACGGCAATTGGGAGGAAAGCGAGTTGGAGCAGTGGGGTGCAGAGCTCCCCATGGTGGTTCTCGACATCCTGCACCGTGATCTCGACTTGGCCCGGGCGGAGGGCGGAGGTCGAGGGCACGCTTCCGCCCAGTCCCTTTCCCCCGAACATCCCGCCGCCAGCTAATCGAAATCAGCCGGGCCGCAGCCCGCCACCTCTCCGTCCGCCCGGTGCGGCGTGCGGGGAAGCTCGAAGCCGCCGCCGGAGGCTCCCAGGAACCGGGTCGCGGTCGAGGACGAACCTATGGCGGCCAAGCTCTCGTCACTCGAAAACCCCAAGGTAAAGGTGTCTCACCGGGGCGCCCAGCGGCTCAAGGCGGGTCATGTTTGGGTCTATCGTTCCGACCTGGTTTCGGCCGACGGTATTGCCCCAGGCTCCCTCGTCGATGTGGTCGATGAGCGAGGAAGATTTTTAGGCTCGGCTTTCTATAGCAGTTCCTCCCAGATTGCGATCCGATGGCTGTCTCGAGAACCCATTCGTCAAACCGATGACCTGCTGCGGCAGAGGATCCGCGACGCCATAGCCTATCGCGAACGGGTGGTCGAAGACACCAACGCCTATCGGGTGGTGTTCAGTGAGGCCGACTTCCTCCCCGGGCTTATCGTCGATCGCTATGACGACCTGCTCGCGGTCGAGATTCTCACCCAAGCCATGGACCAAGAGTCCAGGCGGGCGACAATTGTCTCTGAATTAAGCGACGCCTTTCGGCCGGCGGGCATCATAGAACGCATCGAGGCCAAGATTCGTGAACTCGAGCAGCTCCCGGCTCGCGCTTCGGGGTTGCTGCTCGGAGAGAAAACCAGCACGGTGTTTGCCATGAACGGTGTCAAGTTTCACTACGACGCTTTGGCCGGCCAAAAGACTGGGGCATTTCTCGACCAGCGGGAGAACTACGCCGCGGCCGCGCAATACGCCCGGGGCGAGGCTCTGGATGCTTTCTGCTATCAAGGTGGCTTCGCCTTGCATCTGGCACAGCGCGGTTCGAAAGTCACCGGCGTCGATAGTTCCCGTCCGGCTTTGGAAATGGCGGATCGCAATGCCGAACTGAACGGCTGCCAGGTGGAATGGATCGAAGGCAATGCCTTTGACCTGCTCAGGGACTATTCCGCCGCCGGTCACAAGTACGACACCATCGTGCTCGATCCTCCCGCCTTCGCCAGGAGCAGGAGCACGCTGGAAACCGCGCTGCGCGGCTACAAGGAACTGAACTTGCGCGCCATCAGGATGTTGCGCCCCGGGGGAATTCTGATCACCTGCTCCTGCTCCTATCACGTCAGCCGAGCCGATTTTCTCCGCGTCGTCGGGGAAGCTGCCCGCGATAACCGCCGCAGCCTGCGCATCATCGAAAGCCGCACCCAGGCAAGGGATCATCCGATTTTGAGCGGGGTGCCGGAGACCGCCTACTTGAAGTGCATAATATCAACTGTAAGTTAATGAAAATAAGCAACAAGTAATCTTGACAGCGATACACTCAAATTATATGATGCTTTCAAGCTAAGCATGCATCTAAGTATAAGTAGTTAAAGTGCGATGAAAGCATTCTTTAAAAAAAGGAGAGGAGATTGTTATGACAGTACTGAGCCGTTGGGATCCGTTTCGTGAGTTCACCACCCTCCAAGACCGCATGAACCGGCTGTTTCGCGACAGTTTCGGGGAAGGCCGCGAGGAGGCGCTGACGACTGCTGGGTTCGCGCCGGCGGTCGACGTTTATGAGGACGACCACAACCTCACGTTGAAGGTCGAAGTGCCGGGGATCGATGAGAAAGACATCGATGTCCGCATGGAGAACAACGTTTTGACCGTCCATGGAGAGCGCAAGTTCGAAAAGGAAGAGAAGGAAGAGAACTATCGCCGGATGGAGCGGCAATATGGGAGCTTCACTCGTTCCTTCACCCTGCCGAACACGGTGGATCCTGAGAAGGTGACCGCCAACTACGAAAAGGGAGTGTTGAAAATTACTTTGGCAAAGAAAGCCGAGGCCAAGCCAAAGCAGATCAAGGTCAACGTGGCAGGCGAGCGCGCGCTCGACGCCAAAGGGGCGGGCAAAGCCGCCTAAGCCGCACGACCTCGGGCGGGCAGCCGCCGAGCCGGAACTTGGAAACCTGGCCTTTCGACGGGAGGCGGCGCAAGCCCGCCTCCTTATTTTGCCGAAGCAACAGTTGGTCTGCCCTGCTCAGCGGGCCGCGGTGAAGGAGGAGGGAAGGTATGGCCATCCGTTGGGATAAATTGACGGTCAAAGCTCAGCACGCGGTGGAGCGTGCCAGTCAACTTGCTTCCGAGCGTGGGAACCCGGAGATCGTTCCCGTGCACCTGCTTACGGCTTTGGTCGAGGACCGGGAGGGAATTGTTCCGCCGGTTCTGGAAAAAATAGGCATTGGAATTGAGGCCATACTGCATGCCTGTTATCAGGAAATGGACAAGCTGCCCCAAGCCTCGGGCGGCGTTGCGCAGCCCGGTTTTTCCCCGGCCGCGAATCAATTACTGGAGCGGGCTTTCAAAGAAGCCGACAACTTCAAGGATGAATACGTCTCGACCGAGCATTTGCTGCTGGCCGCCACCCAATTGAAACGCGATCCGGCGACCGAAATCCTGGTGCGTCAGGGTGCCACCCATGATGCGATCCTGAAGGCGCTCACCTCGGTGCGCGGCTCGCAGAGGATCACGGATCAGAATCCGGAAGCCAAGTACCAGGCGCTCGAGCGTTACGCCCGCGACCTGACGGAGATGGCTCGACGCGGGAAGCTCGACCCCGTGATTGGTCGCGATGAGGAGATTCGCCGCGTCATTCAGGTGCTTTCCCGGCGCACCAAAAACAATCCGGTTTTAATTGGCGAGCCCGGGGTTGGCAAGACGGCCATTGTCGAGGGCTTGGCGCAGCGCATCGTTTCGGGCGACGTCCCGGAGATTTTGAAGAACAAGCGCGTGGTCGCCCTCGATCTGGGTAGCATGCTGGCCGGCGCCAAGTACCGCGGAGAGTTTGAAGACCGGCTGAAGGCTGTGCTCAAGGAGATCGAGGACTCGGAAGGGCAGATCATCCTGTTCATCGACGAATTGCACACCTTGGTGGGAGCCGGAGCCGCCGAAGGGGCCATCGATGCTTCGAACATGCTGAAGCCTGCGCTGGCCCGAGGCGAACTGCGCGCCATTGGGGCGACGACGCTCGACGAATACCGCAAACACATCGAGAAGGATGCCGCTCTCGAGCGCCGGTTTCAGGTGGTTTATGTGGGGGAACCGAACGTGGAGGACACGATTGCCATCCTGCGAGGATTGAAGGAACGTTACGAAGTTCACCACGGGGTTCGCATCAAAGATTCCGCCATCGTGGCCGCCGCCACGCTCTCCCATCGCTATATCAGCGACCGTTATCTTCCCGATAAGGCCATTGACCTGATCGACGAGGCGGCGGCATCCCTGCGCATCCAGATCGATTCGATGCCCACCGAAATTGATCAACTGGAGCGCCACGCTACCCAGCTCGAGATCGA
>JASHSL010000467.1 GCA_030040855.1 Terriglobales bacterium | reverse complement strand
GGGAGAGGACATTTGCGCGGCCACGCCGGCGTGGGAACTGTTCTCAAACACCGAGGGATCTAACTGAACCGCCCGGCTGTAGGCGAAGGTCGCCCTTTCGTAGTCTTTCTTGGAGAAGTAGGCGGCGCCCAGATTGCTGTAGTAGGAGGCGGAATCCGGGCGAAGCTTGATCGCCTTCTCGTACTGTTTGATGGCGTTGTCGTATTTCCGTTGCAGATAGGAGACCACACCCAAATTATTGTACGCGTCTCCGAACCCGGGATCTAAACGCGTCGCGCGCTCCAAGTCCTTCTTGGATTCCTTGAAGCGTTGCAGGAAGAGCTCGGTGATTGCGCTCTTATTGAAAATCTGGGCGTCGTTCGGGCTCTTAGCCAGGGCCGCGCGATAGTAGTCGAGAGCGTCTAAGTAGGCTTTCTGCGCGCGCAGCTCGTCGCCATGTTGCTCGAGCTGTTCGGGGGAAGCGGTGGGAGAGGGCGGTTGCGCATGGCGCACGAGCGGCGGTGTTACCTGCACCGGATCTGGTCTGGATTGCGCCGCGAGAACCGGCAGGAGGCACAGGGCAAGCACGGAGAGGACAAAATGGCGATGCATAGGCTTACCTCCGCAAAGGGCGAACTCTCCTCCACCCTGCTCCGGAGCGCAATGCCTAATCAGTGTGGACTGTCTGCACTAGCCTCCGGGGGCTTGGGGGGAGGTTTCGGCGACTTTTCCTCTCTAAAGATACCCGTAATTTTGTCGAAAAATCCCTTTTTCTTTTTCCCCTCGGCACCGGACGAGTTCGGATCGTCGGAGGCTGAGTCCCCCGTAGGTGGGGGGAGCGGCTTTGGTCCGCCTAAGCCCAACATGCGAGAGAAGAAACCCTTGATCCCGCCGCCCTGGTCGCAGGTGCTGGTCGGTTCCGTCCCAACGATGAACGCCGCCGTGTAAGTCTCTGGACATGCAGGAGTTGCGAGCAGGTTGGTGGCCTTATCGAGCTGCACGTCGACGACCCCGGTGGGCTGGGCAAAGGGTCGCATTTCGGAATATTGGGGAAGGGCGGACGCCTTTTTCATGAATTCCGCCCAGATCGGCGCAGCCGTTTGGGCTCCAGTCAGGTGAAATTCAGTGTAATCGTCGAAGCCCACCCACACGACGCAGAGAAGATTGCTGGTATAACCGGCGAACCAGCCGTCATGGGAGCTGCCGGTCTTTCCCGCAGCCGGAGCCTCAAATCCGGCGCCACGAACCGCCGAAAACGCCAAGCCGTTGTTGATCACCGCCTGCATCATGTCCGTCATGATGTAAGCCACGCGCGCATCCAAGACTTCGCGATGCTCCGGCTTCAAATCGGCGACGACATCGCCTTCGGCATTGCGCACCGAATTGACCAGGATGGGGGAGATGCGCACCCCGGAATTGGAGAACACGGTATAGGCCGCAGCCATGTCCAAGGGGGTAGCTTCGTAGGCGCCCAAGGCCATCGCCGGTGTGGGCTTCACCGACGCGACTCCGGCTGCCTTGGCCAAATCCGCCACCTTGTCATAGCCCACTTCCTGGGCCAACTCAACGGTCGCATTGTTCAAGGACATGGCTAAGGCGTACCTCGCGGTCACCTGGCCGTGATATTCCTCCTTGTAGTTCCGCGGTTCGTAAATCTGGTCGCCGTAGGCGAAAGTCGTCGGCTGGTCCTCCACCATCGAAGCGGGAGTGAACACGGGAGTGCTGCCGGTAACGGCCGTATTCATCGCCGCGGCGTACACAAAGGGTTTAAAGATCGAGCCCGTGGGACGTTTCGCCACCGCGTGATTCAACTGACTCACGCCGTAGTTGCGCCCGCCCACCAGCGCCAGAACCTCGCCCGTGTGGGGGTTCATAGCTACCAGCGCCACTTGCGCCTGCGGTCCGGGTTCGACTTTGGTTTCATATTTGTTCTTGCCAACCTTCATCCGCTTGGTGCGACGCCGGGTAACCTGTTCGTCGACCAATTTCATGCCGTCTTCGACCGCCTGTGCGGCGGCCTTCTGCAGATCGGGGTCGAGCGTCGTGTAAATGCGATACGACTGCTCGTTTAACTCCCGTTCATTGAAGCGACTCGTCAGGGTGTCGCGCACCAGATCCACAAAGTAAGGGGCATCGCTCGCTTCGACATTGGGTGGCGCAAGCTTCAGGGGTGTGGCCTTGGCGCTGTCGGCGGCGGCGCGAGTGATGGCGTGGGTCTCGACCATGCTATCGAGCACCAAGTTGCGACGTTCGAGCGCGCGGTCGGGGTGACGATAGGGGGAGAGGTAACTGGGGCGCTGGATGATCCCGGCAAGCAAGGCTGCTTCCGCCAGGGAAATATCTTTCAAGTCCTTGTTGAAATAAGCACGCGAGGCTTGGGCGAATCCGCTGATGGTGAACGAACCTCGCTGCCCAAGATCGACCCAGTTGGCATAAAACTCGAAGATTTGCTGCTTGCTGAACTTCTGCTCCATCAATTCCGCAATCAGCATCTCGATCAGTTTGCGCCGGATGGTTTTCTGGGGAGTCAGGAAGAAGCCGCGAGAAAGCTGCATGGTCAAGGTGGACCCACCCTGCTCGTGCCGCTCATGCATAAAGTCGATCCAGGCGGCCTCCGCCATGCGCCAGAAGTTCACGCCGCTATGCTGGAAAAACCGCCGGTCCTCGATGGCGAGCACGGCGTCGACCATCACCTTCGGGATCTGGTCATACTTGACGACCTGGCGCTTGGCCCGCTGCTCTACATCGAACGCAGTCACCATTTGCGGCTCCAGTTCGTAGGCCGCCAATTCCCCCGACTTGCCTGTGACGCTGCTCACGACTTGGCCTTCGATGCGAATGGTCGCCGGTTCCGGACTGTGGTAGGACTGCGGCCCGGGTTTGATCTCAATCCCATCGCGCAGGATGCGATAGCTGCCGAGAGGGGAATTGCCATTCTCCGTGTATCCGGCACGCTGCAGCTGAGCTGCAAGCTCGCGGCTGGTCCAGGATTCGCCGACTTTGACCGAGCGCGGGATGGCATAAATGCGGGCGGAACTGCTGAAGACGGCTCCCCGGAATCGCTGTTCGATGATGCGGTCATACTTGATGTAGTAATAGGTGAAGCAGGCACTGGCTGCAATCGCCAGGATGAGAAAAGCCAAGAGGGCCATGCGCACGACCGGATCGCGGCCGGCCACTCCTCGGCCCATCTTGGCACTGCGATTGCGCTTCGGGATCTTTACTTTTATGGCCACGTTGAATCGAGGGCTCGCTGCCCGGCTGCGGGGCTACGTCCCGGTTTGATCATGCGACGGCAAAATCCCTTACCCAAGTAGCAGCGAAGGATCCAACAGCAGCGTGCGCGAACTCCTCTGCGCCGGGTGCTCCTCGCTCTCTATTTTAAATGACCGGAAACTCCCACGGCCTTAGAAGGGACTCTTATTCTCAGTCGATGGGTCGAAGTGCAGGTCGACGGGGTAACCAGGGAGGTCGACGTGCACGGTGTAGGGCGCCGAGATGGTGAGCGACCCGGTGCCGGTGCTGCCGTGGCGCTGCACCTGGATTTGGTCCTTATTCAACGGGAGTTCGAGTTGTTGTGCCCGCTTGAAGATGGTCATCTGAATCTCGGCTTCCGGCTTCGTAGTGTAGGTTTCAAGCGTGGCTTCCGTCTTGATGGCATCCTGAAACTCGTAATTCGCGTAGTAAACCGGAATCAGTGCGATGCAAACATAAATCGCCGCTGCAATGAGAAACAGACCAAATACCAGCTTGAGTGTGCCCATCGTTCCCTCCGGCCCTGTCCGGCCCACCGCCTACGTCAGTGCGCCAGCCGCAAAGCCTCGAAGTACTCGCCTATGGCGGCGATCGTAACATCCTTATTCTCACGAGTCGAACGATGGACGACTTCCAACATACCTTCAGTAACCTTCTTCCCCACGGTGACACGAAAGGGTATGCCCACTAGGTCGGCATCCTTGAACTTTACCCCTGGCCGTTCGTCCCTGTCGTCGAGTAACACGTCGAAACCGGCCGCCTCCAGCCTCTCGCTCACCTCCCGGGCGGTGTGGAGTAACCGCTCCTCGGAAGTGTTCGTCGGGGTGACCAGGATTGCGAAGGGAGCGATCTGCGGCGGCAACCAAAAGCCATGCTCGTCGTGACTCTGTTCGACCGCAGCCGTGAGAATGCGCTCGATGCCGATCCCATAACTCCCCATGATGGGCACGACCTCCCGGCCGTTGCGGTCGAGGACGCGGGCGCCCATCGACTCGGAGTACTTGTAGCCCAGCTTGAAGATGTGTCCCACCTCGACCGCTTGATTGATGGCGAGAGCGCAACCGCACTTGGGGCAGGCCTCTCCCGCCGTTACGCTGCGCAGATCCGCATACCCGGTCGCTTGAAAATCACGGCCAGGAGTGATGTTTTTGAGGTGGTAGTCCGGCTGATTGGCCCCGGAGATCAGATTCCTGCGGCCCTCGAGCGCGTGGTCCACGAGCAGAACCGGACGATCTCCATCCTGAAGGCTGCTGGCCCAGACCACGCCCACGGGACCGAGGAATCCTGCGGGCGAGCGAAAAAGCTGCTGAATCTCCTCCTCCTGCATGGGGCGAGCCGGTGCTCCGCCGAGAGCGGAGGCAAACTTTGCCTCATTGAGCTGATGGTCGCCCCGCAGAAGCACGACGATCGGGCGAGATGTTGCCCTGCCGCTTTTCGCATCCTTCTCCTCCGACACGTAGGCCAGGGTCTTGATCTTATTCCTGGGCGAGACTCCCAGGTAGCGGGCCACCTCTTCGATGGTTTTCAGTCCCGGAGTGTGGACGCGTAGCGGCTTGCCGTCTCCCGCCGGGGGCAAGTCCTCGACCGGCTCAAGTTTCGAAGTGGCCTTTTCCAGATTCGCGGCATAGTGGCAATGTTCGCAGCTGACCACTTGGTCTTCGCCCGCAGCGCTGTACACGGCGAATTCGTGCGACTCCGATCCACCCATCGCGCCAGAATAGGCTTCGATGACGACGTACTTCAAACCGCAGCGATCGAAGATCCGACAGTACGCGTCATAGTGCTTCTTGTAAGACACATCGAGTCCGGCGGCGTCAAGATCGAAGGAATAGGAATCCTTCATGAGGAACTCGCGTACCCGCAGCAAACCGGACCGGGGGCGCGGCTCGTCGCGAAACTTGGGCGCAATCTGGTACCAGATTTGCGGCAACTGCTTGTAGCTGCGCAGCTCCTTGCGCGCAATCTCGGTCATGACCTCCTCTTCGGTCATGCCCAGGCAGAGGTCGGCACCTTTGCGATCCTTGAGGCGAAACAGATTGTCCCCCATCACCGCCCAGCGGCCACTGGCTTCCCAGATGTCGCGCGGATGCAACGCGGGCAGGAGGAACTCCTGCCCGATTTTGTCCATCTCCTGGCGCACGATGGCGACGACCTTGTTGAACGATCGCTGTCCCAGAAACAAATAGGAATAAATTCCCGCAGCCAGCTGACGGATGTAACCGGCTCGCACCAGCAATTTGTGACTGGCGACCTCGGCGTCCGCCGGCGCTTCGCGCAGGGTCGGGATAAACAGTTCTGACCATCGATGCATAGAGAAAACCCAAGTCGTCAGATTGGCTATTGTACGTGGCAGGAGGAACTTTTATCCAAGCCGCGAGCGAGAACCGGGACAACTACATCATCTCCGTTCCCCACAGGTCGTGCAGATGGACGATTCCCTCCAATTTGCCGTCGCCATCGACGACCACCAACGAGGTGATCTTGTTCTCTTCCATCTTGGCCAGCGCGGCGGCGGCAAACTCAAGCCGCGAGATGGTTCGCGGAGTTTTGGTCATGCATTGCCCGGCGGCAAGGTCCAGGGCGTCCTTGCCGTGTTTTTCGAGCAAGCGGCGCAGATCCCCGTCGCTGATGACCCCGACCAGTCTGTCGCCTTCCACCACGGCCGTCATACCCAGCTTCTTGCGCGACATTTCGTAGATCACATCGGGCATTTTGGTCGGCGGGGTGACGCGGGGGATCGCGTCCCCGCTATGCATGAGCGACTCCACGCGGGACAGACGCTTGCCTAATCTTCCCCCGGGATGCAGATTGGCGAAATCCTCTTCCTTGAATCCCCGCTTTTCCGCCAAGGCCATCGCCAACGCGTCCCCCAAAGCCAGCATGGTGGTCGTCGACGCCGTCGGCGCCAAGCCCAGCGAGCCCGCCTCTTGCGCGACCGAACAGTCCAGGGCGACGTCGGCGGCTGCGCCCAGGGTCGAGGCCTTGCCGCCTGGCGAAAGCGATGGGACGGATCGGCGGGCCGGGCCACGGCTCTGATCGCAGGTCATGGCGATCAGGGGAATTTGCAATCGCTTCAAGGTGGCGAGCAGGCGCAGGATCTCTTCGCTCTCACCGCTGGCAGAAAGTGCCAGCACCACATCGCCGCGTACCACCATTCCCAGATCGCCGTGCACCGCCTCGACCGGGTGCATAAACAGGGCCGGCGTGCCGGTGGAGTTGAGCGTAGCCGCGATCTTGCGGGCGATGAGGCCGCTTTTCCCCATGCCCGTGACCACGATCCGGCCCCGGCAACCATGCATCAGATCGACCGCCCGATTGAACGCTTCGGCCATCGGTCCGGCGATGCGGTCCGCCAGCGCGCGCAAAGCCTCCGCTTCAATGCGGACCACTTTTTCACCCACCTGTTTCATCCACCAGGATGTTAGCAGGTGTTGCGCGGCCTGCGCATCGACCGCCGCGTTCCGCCGCGGTCTCAGAAATGGTCCTCCTTCGAGCGTCGAGGAAGCACGGGGTGCCCCAGTTCGGCCAAGCTCTTGGCTTGGATGGCGCGGTCCCAGGGGCCGGCCTGCCAGTTGTCCCGCTTTTTCTCCGAGGCGATCCATAGCGGCAGGGAAATCAGCAGCGCCCGCCCCACGGCGTGGGCGTACGGTTCATACATGGCGCGCAGAGCCAGCAACTTTTGCTCGAATTCCGGCCCTTGTTTCAGTTCGACCCCGCCCGCGGCGAGGCCCTGCCGCAGGCGCAAAGATTCCTCCCCTGATAGGCGATCGGGATAGTAGGGATCATAGCGCGCATGGACCAACTGGGATAAGTCGACTAAAGCGTGGCGCGCCATCGAAAAGGTAAGCTTGGCCTGATCACTGGCCAGACCCTCCACGCCCGCAATCACGAGCGAGGTGGCATCGAGAATGGCCGTCAGCGCCGCAAGCCAAGACTGATTCCGGTGCTGCGAACGGAAAAAACAAAGCGGAGGATAGGAGATGTGACTCTCGAGAACGTCACTCGCGGAGTGCTCCCAGTCGCGAAAAACCTGATCGAGTAGCCTCTGCTGGGGCGAGGTCCCCAGTCTGACCAGCAGCTCGGCGGCCGTCGGGGGGGAACCCGCGTATGCGTCCAGAAGCGAAATCTGCACCTCGCGACGCGAAAATGAGGAGTAGATGGTCGGCAGGTATCCCACCACCGTGCCGAGAAAAGCAAACCCCATTCCGGCTTCTGCTACTGCCAAGGTGCGACTGAGAGGCGAGGCCGGAACGATGTCACCGTATCCCAGGGTGAAGAATGTCTGCCCGCTCATGTAGAGCAAAGTACCGAAGTTGATGGGCTCATCGTTCAGCCGCAGATGCTCGCCGCTACCGTATTGCAGCAAAGCGAATCCCAAAATCAAACCGAGTGCCCACAAGATCAGCAGCAGAATCAAAGAGAGGGGGCCAAAGTAGGCGAGAAAAGTCTCCCGCCGCCGGTTGGACCGGACGTGGCTTGCCAGCTTGAACCAGGGAACCCCGACGCTGCGGTAAAACCAGGTGGTGATGCGAAATCGCCGTTCTACGCGACGGGGCAAGACAACCGCCTCGAAGGCATCGAGCAGGACCGCGAGGATCAAGACCAAGCCAGCAATCGTGGCTGCGATATGCATGTTCAAAGCAGGGATCTGGTTCGATCAGCAGGGATCCATAGGTGGAAGGTCGGCGCACAACCGAGCGCCCAGTCGATATTGGAGGAATCGTTGGCCTGGTAGGTGGAGAGCGAATGGTTCTGGTGCGATGCCATGAAGCCATTGGCTTAGTTGCATGCTGTCCGAGAATGCCCCATAAAATACCATAATGTTCCATAAAAAGCTGAACGTTCAAACCCGCCACTTCCCTGGTCCACCCATGCCAGGGCTCCAAAGTGTCAGGGTGCCAGATGGGCTTCTCGGACCGCCCGGATGATGGCGAGCACTTCCTTCAACAGGCCTCGCAGCTTGGTGGATTCCAAAGCGTTGGCCCCATCCGACTTAGCCTCTTTCGGGTTATCGTGGACTTCGAGGAAGATGCCGTCCACCCCCGCTGCCGCCGCCGCCCGTGCCAGAACCGGAATGAATTCAGGTTGGCCTCCACTTTGCGCCGGCCGCTCCTCATCCCCTGCCGAAGCGGAAGGCAGCTGAACCGAGTGGGTGGCATCGAACACCACCGGCGAAAACTTACGCAGGATGGCCAGCGAGCGCATATCCACCACCAGGTTGTTATATCCGAAGCTCGATCCCCGTTCGGTGACCAGGACCCGATCATTGCCCGCGGCCCGGCACTTTTCGACCGCATGCCGCATATCCCAGGGCGAGACAAACTGGCCCTTTTTGATGTTCACCACCCGCTCGCTCATGGCGGCAGCCACAATCAGATCGGTTTGCCGGCAAAGCAATGCCGGAATCTGCAGCACATCTGCCACCTCCGCCACTTTTCCGACGTCTTGGGTCTCGTGGACATCCGTAAGCACGGGGACGTGCACCTCGTCTTTGACCTGCTTGAGAATGCGCAGACCCTCCCTGAGGCCTGGCCCGCGAAAGCTGCGGATCGAGGTCCGGTTGGCCTTGTCATAGGAGGCCTTAAAGATGAAGGGAAGATTGAGAGAGCGGGTTACACCCTTGATGATCTCCGCCATGCGCAGCGCGTGCGCCTCGCTCTCGATCACGCACGGTCCCGCAATCAGGAACAAGTCCCCGGAGCCAATGCGGACACCGTCGAGTTGGAAGGAGAGACCCATTTCCGCCAAGAGCATGAAGGATCATGCAAGGGATGCCTTCGGGACCATTCTATCGACTGCTGACCTTTTGTGGCCGATGAAACATTTCCAGCTCCGCCGCGACTTTGTCCGCCCGCCGCCTGAGGCCATGGTCGTAAGCCGCGCCAATAAAGGCCCGGAACAGCGGATGCGGCTCGAGGGGCTTCGACTTAAATTCGGGATGGAATTGACAGCCGAGGAAGTGCGGGTGGTCGGGAAGTTCGATGATCTCCACATAGGTTCCGTCCGGGGTCGATCCGGAGATCTTCAATCCTGCGGCCACGAGCGTTTCTTCGTAGTCCCGATTGAACTCGTAGCGATGGCGGTGGCGTTCGCTGATTTCGAGCCGGCCATAAATTCTGTGCGCCAGTGTGCCGGGCACGATCTTACAGATCCAAGCTCCCAAGCGCATCGTGCCCCCCAGTTCTTCGACCCCCCGCAGTTCGCGCAATTTGTAGATCACGCGGTGTGGGGTGGCGGGATCAAACTCGGTCGAATTCGCCTCGCGCAAGCCACAGACGTGGCGGGCAAACTCGATACAGGCGATCTGCATGCCCAGGCAGATGCCGAAGTAGGGAACCTTCTGCTCGCGGGCGTAGCGAATCGCATTCAGCATGCCTTCGATGCCGCGTTTGCCGAAACCCCCGGGAACCAGGATTCCGTCATAGTTCTGGAGTTGCTCTTCATAGACGCGATCCTCGGTCTCCAGACTCTCGGCCTCGATCCAGTTCAGGTGCAGCTTCAAATTGTGCGCCAGCGCTCCATGCCCCAGGGCCTCTTTCAAAGACTTATAAGAATCCTCGTACTCGACGTACTTTCCCACGATCCCGATCGTAACCTCCGCCTTGGGGTTGTAGACGCGGTGCACGATTTCCTTCCACTGCTGCAGATCACGTTCTTTAGCCTCGAGCCGTAAGTAGCGTAGGACCAGCGCGTCCACACCTTCTTGAGAGAACACCAGCGGGACCTCATAGATGGAGTTCACGTCCTTGGCCGTGATCACGGCTTCCTCTTGCACATTGCAGAACAGCGCGATTTTCGACTTGATCTCCTGGGAGAGGAAGCGATCCGTACGGCACAACAGGATGTCGGGCTGAATTCCCAGACTGAGCAGCTCCTTGACGGAGTGCTGGGTCGGCTTGGTCTTGAGTTCCTGAGCGGCGGCGATAAAGGGCACCAGGGTCACGTGGACGAACAGCGTCTGCTCCCGGCCGAGTTCCAGGCGCATCTGGCGGATGGCTTCGAGAAAAGGCAGCGACTCGATATCTCCCACCGTGCCGCCGATCTCGACGATCAGCACCTCCACATCCTGCGCGACCTTTTTCATGGCGGCCTTGATTTCATCGGTGACATGGGGAATCACTTGCACGGTCTTGCCCAGATAATCTCCCCGCCGCTCTTTGGCAATGATCTGCTCGTAGATGCGGCCGGTGGTCCAGTTGTTGTCGCGGGAGAGCTTAGCGTGGGTGAAACGCTCATAATGTCCAAGGTCGAGGTCGGTTTCGGCCCCATCATCGGTAACGAAGACCTCGCCGTGCTGGAACGGCGACATCGTCCCTGGATCGACGTTGAGGTAGGGGTCGATTTTCATCAGGTTGACCTTGATCCCGCGGGTTTCGAGAAGGCAGCCGATCGAAGCGGCTGCCAGCCCTTTGCCCAAGGAAGACACCACGCCGCCAGTTACGAAGATATACTTCGCCGACATCGCTTCCTCACCTTGAATTGTCTGTGGGATGTGCAGGGTGGGTGCACGACCTATTATGCCAGAAAGGGCGGCGGAAAGAAAGCTGCAGACAGGTCGCAGTTCGGCGACGCCGAACCGGGGAGACGCAAGACGGCTGATTCTAGTGCTTATCGCTCGCGGCGGGAGCAGGTTGCAGGGCTCCTGGGTTGGCAGGGGCCGAGGGGTCGAATCCGAAGTCCCAGACAAAGGTGTTGACACCTTCGTTGCCGAGTAGCTCCGCCACCGCGTATTCACCGGGTTGAAGAGCAGTCGTGGGTGTGACTTTCACCCATCCGCCGGTGAGCTCTTCCGACGTCGTCGGAACCAGAGATTCCTCATGGCTCACTTTTCCGAGGACACTGATCTTGATGTCCCCCAGGATCCGTTTACCGTTCTTCGACCGCATGCGCACGATGAGAAATCGCTGGGACGGCTGCGACCGCGGTTGTGAACCCACCGAAGAATCCTCGGGAGGAGGCAAATTGAGGTAGAGGGACGGCAAACCCACGTGCGCCTGCACTTTGGCGTGTGCACCCTCGAGTTCGATCGGTTGCTTGCTGCTCGCCGCCGGATTGACCACCGCGCGGAGCACGTTCTCTTTGCGGTTCCGATTCAGTTGTCCGCCGCTTTGGTCAAGCTCAATCAGCTGCGGCTGATTCTCGAAGGTGTCGAACAGCATCACTGAACCGTCCTCAGGTAGCCGCAACCCTGGAGCGACCTGGGGCGTTTTGGCTTCCTCTTCCGCGCGTTCGGCGGCCAACTCCCGGTCCAACTCCTCGGCTTCAGGACTGGAAGCCCGGCCCGCATGGTCCTTCTCGAACTTCTCCGTTGCCGCCCAGTCCACCAAAGAGTAAGGCACCTCTTCCCATTCGTTGCGCTCGGAGCTGAGGTAGCGCACGCGATCGCCCTTCACTTCCCACTGGCTCGCCAGTTGATAAGAGCCGTCTTTGAGGATCAGCCGCTTGGACAGCTGCTGAGAGCACAGTCGAGGGGGGAACAGGCATGCAGAGAGACTGAAAAGGCATACGGCGATAAGCGGACGCAGAGGACGCATAGCAAGGGACGATGAGCAACAATCTTAGTGTATCCCTTTGGCCGGCAGGCTTCCAGATCGAGTGCGCGTTTTGGCGCTTTTTGCCTCGGTACTGGCCCTAGGCCGGTCGTTTGACCTTGTGCTGAACTTGAGTCTTTACGAAGCAAGACGGCGTTGAAAGGCGCCTTTGGCGTGAAAGTGATTCTTCTAGGGGCGACCGGCATGGTCGGACAGGGCGTCTTGCGGGAGTGCCTGCTCGATCCCGAGGTAGAGAGAGCGTCCTTGCGCTGAGGCGCCATGCCAGCCCAGAGCACCACGAGAAAATGCAGCAAATCTTACGTGCCGACCTCTTCGATCTCTCGGCCATAGAGGCTAGCCTCGCCGCCTGGGTGCTTCCTCCGTCGGGATGAAATGAGGAGGCGTATCGGCGCGTGACCGACGATCTTACGATCTCGGCGGCTAGAACCTTAGCCAAGCTCAATCCGAGGGATGACTTTGTCTAGGTGTCGGGCGTCCGAACTACCTGACCACCACGGAAGGCGTAGGCGGGGCCATGCTGAATGTCGCCAAGCGAGGTGCTCCCCAATCTGGGCTCGAGAACCAAGACATCAACCATGTTTGCTCGCATGGATCTCGCCCTTCGAGCGCAGGGAAAATTTAGCTTGAGCGCAGAACCTCGAGAGGTTCCGCCGCCGCACGCCTCGCGGGAAGAATCGACACTAGAAGCGTCATCAACAGCATCACCAGAACACCCTCTAGGTAGATGATCGGGTCAGTTGCGCTGACCTCGAAGAGGAAGGAGCTGACCAGACGTGAAACAGCCAGCGATCCCAGCACGCCGAATCCGCATCCGAGGACTGCGAATTTCACGCCCCAACTG
>JASHSL010000466.1 GCA_030040855.1 Terriglobales bacterium | reverse complement strand
CGGATGACGTGAGGTGAGATTCCTGCAACCGGCTCAGGATTTCCCGGGGCGGCGACCTCGGCATAGACCGCAACTTGCTCATCTCCCTGGAGCGCCGGCGGCAGGAACCCTTCGAGCGTGATGGTGTTTCCCGTCGCCGCAACCTGGTGCGAAGCGCCCGGGCCGAAGGCAATATATTTTGGGGAACCGACGTAGTGTGCAATTCCCCGCACCGTCCAGGCAAATGTCGGGTGGGCGGAGGGGGCGTTCGAGGGGAGCGGCAGGCGCGTATCAAACAGGACGCGGTACGTAATTCCGTCAATCGCGGCATTGCCTTCCGCCAGCACTGGCCCGCGCGTTTCGAAGGTGACCCTTAGGCGGGTTCCGTCAAGCACTGCGAGCCTGAGTTTGCGGACATCCAAGTATGCTGCCAGCGTGGGATGCGGCGCAGCCTCGAGGCTGGCCAAAGGTCTCTCCGCATCCGCGAGGACGGGGTAGAGGCCAACGATGGCGTCCTTCGCCGCAAGCTCCTTATACGACATCGCAATCGATCCGTCGCGATGGAGCACGGCCTGAAAGCGATTGACGGTCTTGAACCAAGTGAAGTCCTGAATGTTCCCGAAGGGTTCGGTAAGATCCCATGTGATCAACACACGGTCCGGGAGTTCCTTGACGTAATAGTGTCCCGACATCCGTGGCTTGAAGAAGACGCAGATGGCCGGAGCGCGGTCGATGAGGGTGCTGGCCGCTTCTGCTAAGGGGTCGAAACGACCGATCGACACGCCTCCATCGCTCGCTCCCGCTGGGACAGGACCGCCGTCCGGCTTAGAAGCACCAAAGCGTATCGACCCAGTTGTGCCTACGTGGAAGGAAGTCCAGCGCTGGCCAGAGAAAGGAACGGCAAATTGATGGAGGTAGACTTCGTCGCCCTTAAATTCCGAGCCAAAGTCCGAATCCCATTGCAAGCTCGTACTCTCGAGGCGATAGCCGGAACCGGTTGGGGTGAAATGCAGCGTCTTATCGACAAGGTCGAACAGGTTAGCTTTTCCCAGAACACCATCCTCCAATTCCATGACAATCAGGTCTCCTTGGGTCGAGACCTTACCGATCGGGTGCCCTGGTTCGGTCCTCTCTTCGTCTTGCGCGTACGACGGATTCGGAGCGATCGGACATAGGACGAGCCCACACATGATTAGAATCGCGCTCGGCGATAAAACGGCTGTGCCTATCCTCATGCCACCTCCGCCCACTCTGCAGAAGGGATTCCTTGGTAAAACACGTCTCTTATATACAATATCCTGTCTTCTGCATAAACCTTGCGCGGCTAAAACCAAGAGAAATGATGACTCGGCTTCACATCCTTCGCCCGGCTTACTGGCGTGCGACTTTCACCGCAGACGAAAGATGCCGTCACTTTGACAAAGCATCGAGGAGGCCGGGGTGACTTCGTGACTCTCTACGGCGTGGGATGGGGTGCCGTGTAGGGATGACAGCACGGCTTTTGTGCGGGCGCGAATTCCATGAATTCGACGCGCGTGGCGTCCGGATCGTAGATGTCGACCGCCCACTTGCCATCGCGGCCGATCTCCGGTTCGTCTGTGTTTTTCAGCCCGTGGGCATGGATCCGTTCGACGGCAGCCTTGGCACTCAGAACACCCAGCGAGAAGTGATTTTGCACGCCGAGTTCTTGATGGTCTGCCGTCGACGGAATGTTGAGCATGTATTCGATCCAGTCGTTGCCATCGGGAACCTGGATTTCTTCCCAGTCGGTCTCCGCGTCTTTGAATCCGCCGCTCCAGTACATTCGAAAACCCAACAGGTCCCGATAGAAACGGTCTTCAACGCGGCTGTCGCGGACCACAAAGCCGGCATGAAACAGGCGCGCGCTCAGTTGCTCGGGCGCTGGCTTAAAAGCAGTTCTGGGTGGGGTTTCGACGAAGGCGATGGGATGACCCTCAGGATCGAGAAGTTCGACGCGGGGTCGACCATCCGCACCCTGGGAAATTACGCCTACGCTGACACCGTGCGCCAGGAGATAGCGGCGCATCGCGCCGACATTTTCCGTGCTAAATGCAACCTCGGCGAGAAAGTTGGAGCTGGGTGGCGTGCCAGCCGCCGTGATTTCGATTTGCTGGTGATCGTTGACCGCGAAACAGGATTGCGCAACCGCAGGGCATCCAGCGGTTGCTGGGGCAAGTCCGACGATCTTGCCGTAAAACTGTCGTGAACTGTCTAAGTTGGTTGAATAGACGCGGACATAGGCGATTCCGGTGATTCTCGGGCGCAGGGGCTGGCCGGTTGCGGTGAGGGGAGGCCAGCCCAAAATTGCGGCCAGACAAACCATCACAGAAATCTGGAATCTTCTAACCAACACCAGGATGGAACCTCCGCCCTATTATCACCCTGTCGGTTTTTCTTCCGCTTCTCAGCCGCCTCCCGGCCCCGCAAGCTTTGTCCGCGGGGTACAGCGTTCTCGCGCATCTCCCCTCGAATCCACGCTCGAAAGGTCCGGCAAGGCTTGGCATAAACCGGACGGGTTCGCTCGGAAATTTTACCGGACTTTAACAACTTTCCCGACAAAGGATTCTATCCTGATGTCGTGCTGGTGAACGACAGAAGCCGTGCCAGGCCAGCTTTTTCGGCCTTATCGTGGATAGAGAGGGATGATCGCATGAGCGGTGCCACCGTAAACAGCCCGTCGACGGCTGCTTCCACCTGGGTGACCCGCACCATCGAAGCGTGCCGCGCTGCCCAAGAGGCGGCTGCTGCCGCTGCCGAAGGGATCGCCACCGGGTCGTCGCCGTTACTCAATAGTCTGCGGGAAAAAGAAAAGCAGCTCGACGCTCTGGATCGGGAGATCGATGACGGAGTCACTCTTGCCATTACCCAAGGAGCGGCACCGCCCGAAGTACGCGAGCTGCTGGCCTGCATGAAATTCATGATCGGGCTGGAGCGCATTGGGGATCTGTTGCTGAGCTTTGGCAGCAGCGCCCAGGCGGCGAACGGTCACCTCGATTCCCAGGACAGACGTGAGCTTACCAAGATGGCCACGGTGCTCGAGAAAATGCTTGCCGATGTGGCCGTCGCGTTCTCTTCGCGCGACCTTAAGAAAGCCATCGAAGTGTTGCGCGCCGATGCCGAGATGGACCGGCTGCGCAACCTCATCTTCTTGCGCCATATCGAGAACCCGGACGGCCGGGAGCGTCAGGCTAGCTTGCAAGTCATCTTCATGACGCAGTCCCTCGAACGCGCCGGCGATCATGCCAAGAATCTCGCGGAAGAGGTTTGCCACTTTGTCGGGGGACGCACGATTCGCCACGTGATGGTGGGCTATGACAAACCCCTGGAACAGATGTTCCTCGAGTGGCTCCGCCAAACCGAGCCCAAGCATTAGCAGGCTGCCAGCACCGATCGTCGGGATGGAGCCGCGAAATGGCAGGGCGCAGCCTGATCCCGCCTTTGGCCGCTGATCGTCCCGCGCGCCTTGTCGCAATTTGCCCCGGATTCTCAGGGCAACCTACCCTCGGCACCGCGTGTGCCCGATCGGGGAACGATCGCAGCTCCCTGGCCTTCAGCTGAGTGCTTCGGACTCTGGGGCCGGCAGCAGCAGACCCGGATACTCAACCACGAGTTCCTCAGGAGGCGGGCTCGCACGCTGTGCGACAGTCCTGGTTCTCTTCCGTGTCCTCCCGACTTCGCTGCGATCGGTGCCTGCCAGATGGGAGTTATATAACCGCCAAGATATATTTGACAGGTTAGAGGCCCTCTGCTATAACCATTGAATAATTGTTTGATGGTGAGGCCTTGCCGTGCCTTTTCTGACTGGCCTGCGCAAACTCGTGCCAAGTGCAACGGAGATCCAAACGAGCGGCCTCGGGGCCAATCGAGACGGAGCCGTCCAAGGGAAAAGGAAGTCGACTTCGCAGCTCGAACTTGGGCTTGGGTTTGCCGCTATCTACCTCATCTGGGGATCGACCTACCTGGGGATTCGCTATGCCGTCCAGACCATTCCCCCGCTCGTCATGATGGGCACTCGGCATTTGATCGCGGGGTTGCTAGTCTTTGCCTGGGCGCGGGCGCGCGGAGCATCCTCGCCTACGCGCCAGCAGTGGGGTGGGGCGGGGATCGCGGCGGTGCTGCTGTTTCTTGGGGGCCACGGGGTGCTCGCCTGGGGCGAGCAAAAGGTGCCGTCCGGGCTTGCGGCACTGCTGTGCGCCACCCTGCCGTTGTGGACGATCTTGGTAGCGCGCCTGGATGGCAGCGAACCCAGGCTGGGATGGAAAGCCTGGGCGGGAACTGTCTTGGGGTTCGGCGGGGTGGCTCTGCTCGTGGGTCCCGACCTTGTCGGCCAACGGTTGGATGGGACGGCGGCCTTGGGAGTACTTTCGAGCGCGCTGTTCTGGGCGGTGGGAACTAGCTACACCCGGCGCGGGGTAATGCCCTCATCGAAGATATTGTCCGCGGCGATGCAGATGATCTGCGGCGGGCTGTGGCTGCTCATGGCCGGGCTGTTGCTCGGCGAAGGGGGCCGAATCGAAATTCACCACCTTAGCGCCCGATCCGTGTTGTCGCTGGGGTATCTCATCGTCTTCGGGTCGATTGTCGGGTTTACGGTGTACACCTGGCTGGTGTCGGCGAGCTCTCCCTCCATGCTTGCGACCTACGCCTACGTCAATCCGGTGATTGCAGTTTTCCTCGGCTGGGCGCTGGCGGGCGAAGTGCTCAATCTCCGCGTGGCACTGGCGACGCTTGTCATCGTGGCCAGCGTGATGCTGGTCAGCACACGTGGCAAGCGGCCCGCGGAATTGCCGGTCAAAGTGACAGCGTCGGGGTGGCAGCCGGAGGCGGACGGGGCGTAGGGCGGTGGATCGACCTCGAAGTTCATGCGCGCACACAGTCGACCCTGAAAGGCGAGTTGCGAGGTCCTTTTGCGTGCATTCGGCAGCCTGCTATTCTGCTGCTTGCACGCGATGCTCGACATCGAGGCCAGGGCGCTTTCGGCCGCGCAACTCGCCGCCGCCTATGTCATTTTTCTGGCCAGCAATTTGGTTTTTGCCATCGGCAAGTTTCCTGGATTGAAGATCAACCGGCCCGGGGCCGCCATAAGGAGGATAGGATAGCGAGACACAGGCGACACATCGCTCACCGAGGACACATGAAGGGAAAGCCGGTTGCTTCCGTCGTAACTGCCGGGATTGCGTGCTTGAGTTGCTTGGCATGGGGCCAGGGGAACACAGTGAAATACCAGGCCACCATCAACAATGTGAAATATGTGTATGCCTCCCTACCTCCGGTTGCGCGGCTGAAACCGGGCGACGTTCTGGACACGAATACGCTCGATTGCTTCGGCAATGCGATCCAAAAGCCGGGCGATACGCTCAGCATGGCGAAAGGCGACAATCCCCTGACCGGGCCGTTTTACATCGAAGGAGCCGAACCCGGCGACACTTTGGCGGTGAAGATTCTCGATCTCGTGGTCGATAGCGAACAAGGGGTGGGAGCGCTCGCCCCCGGATTTGGCGCCATCAATCCCACCAACTACACGCCGATGCTCGTGCCGCCTCTGCCGCCAAAAATCTGGTTCTACCCTATCGATCACGCTTCGAACGTCGCGACCTTTGAGGCGCTCGACTCCAAGTTCACGACCAAGGTACCCCTGCGTCCCTTCTTCGGCTGCATCGGAGTGGCTCCCGCAGGTGGGGAGGCCCGCAGCTCGATCGTACCTGCCGAATTCGGCGGCAACATGGATTCTCCCGAAGCCAGCGTCGGCAACACGGTTTATTTTCCGGTGAACGTAAGCGGCGCGCTGCTCTACCTGGGGGACGGCCATGCGGCCATGGGAGACGGGGAAGTGGCCGGTACCGCAATTGAAGTTCCACTCCACGCCAAGGTCCAGGTCAATGTCATCAAAGGCTGGAAGATCGATTGGCCACGCTTCGAGAATGACCAGGCGATTATGACCGTAGGGGCGTATCGCCCCTTGGACGACTGCCTGCGGATCGCCTTCACGGAGTTAGTGGGGTGGGTTCATCAAGACTACGGGCTCTCGGAGCTCGATGCCTACGAACTGCTCTCGCAAGTCGCCAAAATTCATCTCAACGAGATGGTGGACCCAAACTACGTGGTGGTGGCCTCGATCGAGAAGAAATTCTTGCCGCCGCCCAAGAAAAGGTAGAGTTTGCTCGCAGGAGGCGTCGCTGCACAAGATTACCGGGCAAACTATGGGCGTAGAACTTTCGGTCGCACGGGTAGTTCCCCCCGGGCCACCGAACCCGTTGGAGTCCGCGATAAGATCTGCTTATCGGCGGATTCTTATGGATCGGAACCTCGGCTTGAGCCCCGCGATCTCCGACGGCCCTCCCCTGACTGTGGCCGCCGCCGATCCTTCTTTCGACACCGCTTTCCCTGAGGCTGACAGCGAGGACATGGCACAACGCGAGCTCTATCTGACCTTACAGCTGTTGGCCAATCGGGCGCAGCAGCTGAGCCGAGCCTCGGCCGCCACGATCGCCGTGGGGGAGGGGGAACGGTTGCTCTGCCGCGCCAGTGCGGGGCCGATGGCGGCGGTGGTTGGAAGCGAGCTTCGGGCCAACCCCGCGCTGATCGAGAAAAGCATTCAAACCCAACAGATAGTCTGCTGCAATTACACGGGGAACCTGGCCAACGCGGATGGGATTCCTTATGCCGCTCTCGGGATCAAGTCCATGATGGTGATGCCTCTGGTCGAAGACCAACGCGTTGTGGCCATCTTTGAACTGCTGGCGGATCGGACACAAGCTTTTCAAGACGGCGATGGCGCAATGTTGCAGCTCTTATCCGCCATGGTCCTCACCGCGCTTCACCGTGCGGAGGCAGCCCAACGCGCCCAACAGGAGATCGCCAACCTCTGTAGGGAATTTGGAGTTGAAGGCGACAACGAATCAGGCACCGAGGCACGGCTGTTCGACGGGAGCCAAACCTCGGCCGCGCAATCTCCACCGGCCATCGAGACGGTCGGTACATGCCAAGTTTGTAACTTTCCCGTCTCCGAGGGCCGGAGCCTCTGCCTGGATTGCGAGGAAGCTAGCCATCAGTACGAGAGCCGCCAATCCGCTCCCGAATTTCTCTCCCAACTCGCTAGTGAGGGGCGCCGGAGTTGGTTCGAATCGCATTTCTATACTCTAGGCACATTGCTCATGGTGCTGCTCACGGTGATCGTGCTCCTGCTCAAATTCCACTAGAATCCCGGTGCTGAATTCCTAAACCGTAGCGCTGCCGCCACGACCACCATCGACCTCTCTAACCTGCGCTTTCTCGATTGCGCCAGCGGTGTGGCCGGCGCGGCCGTTTGGCGGCCACGGCAAGGAATCGCTCTCAGAGCGGAAGAGCGCTGGGAAAACGCGTTTGAAAATCGAGCAGCCCTACCCATTCCGGTGTCATGGTGATTCGCACCATCTCGGATATCATCGAAGCCATCTGCGCCACCCAAGCTTTTCCTTGCTGGCTTCCAAAATAGCGTTCGGCGGCCAGGGCATATTCAGGAACGATCCCGCTTACCGTCTGCATCCGCACCGTGCCACGCACCAGCAGGACTTTATGGGGAAAGGTGTTGTCATCAATGGTGAGCGCCACCTTGGGATTTTTCGCCAATGCCTTCAGCTTGGGTGCTTTCGAGGGTGTACCCAGCACAAACTCTCTGCCATTCCAATGGAACCAGATGGGGATCACCCTCGGCGTGCCATCCGTCCAGACATACGCCAGACGGGCAGGAATAGTCGAGCGCAGGAGCTCTTTCGATGCGGGATGTTCTAAGAGATCAAGGCTTCCTTGTTTGACAGGCATTGTTCCTCCGGGGATGCGGCGATGGCGCGAATGCAGCCGTGCGTAATTGTAGTCGCAATCGAGGCTGCGTTGTAGGCCCAGTTGAGGTTGGCACGCGGCGGCACGGACCGGCGTACAGAAAAGCTGCGGTCACAATCCTCAGAAAAACGACGGCTCGAAGATGAAGGATGGGCGCCCAAGTCGCTTGACCATTCTAGGCGCCTGACGCGAGGGACGTTTCTCGAGTTGCGCATCGCACGGTCGAAGACTTCTTGGTATGGTATATTCCGGAATGATTCATGGCCCTGTCCCTTGCCTTTCCCACTCCCATTCAGAGACTTTCGCAAGCAAGTAATCCTCAATCGCGGATGAAAACATCCTCGGTTGCGATTCTCCTGTTTTTGTGGGGCGCGATTTACGTCTCCGGAATGTTTACCCCGCCGCTTCTTGATGACGCCGATTCGGTACACGCGGAAGCGGCGCGCGAGATGCTCGAGCAGCACGACTGGGTTACGCTCCGCATCAACCACGGCGTCCGCTACCTGGAGAAGGCGCCGCTGATGTATTGGGCGGTCGCTACCAGTTACCGGTTGTTCGGCGTGAAGGATTGGAGTTCGCGTCTGCCGCTGGTGTTGGGTATCCTCGCCCTGGTGGGGACCCTCTATGGGTTCGGTACCCAGGCTTACGGAGAGCGGGGAGGATTCTACTCCGCTCTGGTGTTCGCGACATCGCTCGGTCCGTACCTGTTCACCCGGTTCCTCATCCCCGACATACTGGTGGCGCTTTGGTTGTCCCTGAGCCTACTGTTTTTCCTGCGATCCTTTGCCGAGAACCCGCCTTCGCGGTTCACATGCTGGGGGCTTTCCACTACTTGCGCGTTGAATGTTCTCACCAAGGGCCTGATCGGTTTGCTGTTCCCCTGCGCGGTGATCCTTTTGTACTTGCTTCTGACCGGAAACCTGCGGCACTTGCTCCGCCTGCGAGTCCTTTCGAGCACATTCGTCTTCCTGCTGGTGGCGGCGCCCTGGCACATTCTGGCGGCCGTTCGCAACCCCGCCCAGGGCCCGGTGCGCGGTTTCCTGTGGTTTTATTTTGTCAACGAACATTTCCTGCGTTACCTGAACCGGCGCGTGCCTCGCGACTACGATACCGTGCCCCTGCTTGTCTATTGGGCACTGGTGCTGGTGTGGCTGGTTCCCTGGAGCGTGTTTTTGCCGGCGGCTCTCAGGGGGGTTCGGCTCCGGCGGCAAGAATTAGCTTCCCTGCAGGGTCGACGAAATGCCCCTTTACTCATGGCGGTTTGGGC